>CBIMJO010000198.1:0-10272 GCA_966244135.1 uncultured Actinocrispum sp.
TTCCTGTTCAGCGGCATGATCGACGCGGCCGGCCGGTTCGGCAAGCCCGCGAACGACGGCGGCGAGGAGTCCGGCCTGACCTGGCAGACATACGCGGAGACGCTGCAGAACGCGGGCATCACCTGGCGGGTCTACCAGAACGCCAAGAACAACTACGGCGACAACGCCCTGGCGTACTTCAAGCAGTTCACGTCCGCCCAGCCGGGTTCACCGCTGTACGACCGGGGAATGTCAAGCGTGCCCGCTACAACGGGCAGCACGCCCGATGACGTCCTCGCCGCGATCAAGGCCGACACGCTCGCCGGGAGGCTGCCGCAGGTGTCCTGGGTGGTGACCGACCAGATCACCTCCGAGCACCCGATCGGGCCGCCGGTCAACAGGGAACGGTTCGTCAACGGCCTGCTGCACGCCCTGGCCGCCGACCCGGACACGTTCAACAGCACCGTCGTTTTCCTGAACTACGACGAGAACGACGGGTTCTTCGACCACGTTCCGCCGCCTTCGCCGGTCAGCGGGACCGCCGACGAGTTCGTCAGTGGCACCCCGGTCGGGCTCGGGTTCCGGGTGCCGATGATCGTGATCTCGCCGTGGAGCCGGGGCGGCTGGGTGAACTCCGAGGTCGCCGACCACACCTCGGTGATCCGGTTCATCGAGACCTGGTCGCACGCCATCGGCAAACCCGCGGACTGCCAGTACATCAGCGCCTGGCGGCGGTCGGTCTGCGGAGATCTGACGTCGGCGTTCGACTTCGCCAACCCGGTGTTCGGCCTGCCGTCGCTGCCGACTCCTGGTCCGGCGATCTCCGGGGCAACCTGCGCGCCGCTGCCGAACCCCCAGCCTCGCAACAACTCCCAGCCTGCGCAGGAGCCCGGCACGAAGCCTGCTCGGGCGTTGCCGTATCAGACCGATGCGTCGATCTCGTCGTGGGACTATGGCGCCAACGGGGTGATCAAGCTCAACATCACCATGACCAACACGGGTTCCCGGGCGGCGCATTTCTCGGCGTACGTCAACGCTTTCCGCAGCGGTGGGCCCTGGCAGTACACGGTGGGTTCGTCCACAACGGACTACTTCAACTGCGGCAGCGGGTTCGGCGACGGCAAGTACGACCTGACCGTCGTGGGGCCGAATCGGTTCCTGCGCCGAGTCACGGGCAACGCGGTGACCAGCCGCGGTGTTGAGACCCGATCGCGGATCGGGGTCACCTCGAGCACCGGGAAACTGGCGCTGTGGCTGGACTTCGCCAACGGGTCCGGGTCGGCCGTGACGTTCACGGTGACCTCGAACAACTATCGCGGTGACGGCCCGTGGACCTACCCGGTCGCGGGCGGTCAGTCCACAAGCGACTACTTCAACGCCGTCGCCTACACCAACGGCTGGTACGACTTCACGGTCACGGTGACCGGCGACGCCTCATGGTCGCGCCGGTTCACCGGGCACATCGAGACCGGCTCCCCCAGCGTCACCGGTTAGTAGCGCTCCTCCTCCGGGATCATGATCCAGAGGGCGATGTAGATGATGGTCTGCGGGCCGGGCAGCAGGCAGGAGAGGAGGAACAGCAGCCGCACGCGCTTGGCGGGCCATCCCCACCGCCGGGCCAGCCCGGCGCACACCCCCGCGATCACTCGGTCGGTCCGGGGCCTGCTCAATGTCGCTGTCATGCCATCAATGCTGCCCCTTCCGGGAGTTCACTACATCGGTGAAGCCCCGGAAGGGGACCCTGATTCCTCGACGTACCTGGTGACCCACAACATGTCCAAAGGCTCGACCTCCTCTGTCTGCACGCACTTGGCGAGGCGCTGCAGGACGGCCTCGGTGTCGATGCCTTTGCCGATCAGCACCAGCTGGGTTGTGGGGGTGATGGAGCGGGGCCACTTCGATCGGTGGAACCGCAGGTAGTCGCCGACCGTCTGGACGCCGAACCGGTCGGTGTGGCCAGGAACTCCGAAGTGGACGAACCCCTTCAACCGGTACAGCCCGGCCGGGCGGTTGTCCAGGAAGTCCATCAGCCGCACCGGGTGCATCGGCTCGGCCGAGGTGAACGACACGGTGTCGTAGACCGCGTGGGCGTGGTCGTCGTGGTCTTCGAGGTCCTCGAAGGACAGCTGGCGGGCGGCGGGCAGCTCGCGGGTCTCGAACAGCAGCTCCGGGTCGACCGCGCCGTGGCTGACCGGCAGGATCGGCGCCTCGCCGTTGTGCTCGCGGATCGCGGCGATCACCTCGTCCGGAGCGTCCACGCGGTCGGTTTTGTTCAGTACCAGCAGGTCCGCGGCCTTGAGCTGACGGGCGAGGTCCGGGTGCTCCGCGTGGGTGGCGACGAACTCGACCGCGTCCAGGACCGTGACCAGGCCGCCGTAGCGAACGTTCGGGATCTGGCTGGCCAGCAGCATCCGCACCATCGCCTGCGGGTCGGCCAGGCCGCTGGCCTCGATCACGATCACGTCGATCCGCCGCTCCGGCTCGGCCAGCCTGGCCAGCATCTCGTCGATGTCCGACGTGTCCGCGGCGCAGCACAGGCACCCGTTGCCCAGGGAGATCATCGAGTCGACCTGGCCCGCCACCGCCATCGCGTCGATGCCGATGCTGCCGAAGTCGTTCACGATCACCCCCAGCCGGGTGCCGCGCGCGGCCTTGAGCAGGTGGTTGAGCAGTGTGGTCTTGCCGGCGCCGAGAAAGCCGGTGACGAGGACGACGGGGATCACGGCTCTGATTCTGCTGGCTCGGCCTTGCCGGTCGCCGGGAGGGGCGGTGCTGGGCGTGTCGCGGTTCCGTCCAGGCGAGGGGTTCAGTTTCGTCACTTTGCAACTCACGGTAGATGTAGTCCTGAATTAAGTGTCTCTAACGTGATGGCGACGGATGGGTGACGGCGCTGGTGGGAGGCTGTGGGCCACCTCTGGGGAAGGTCTGTTCGATGCCGTTGCCGCCCAAGGCGCACGCACGTCGGCCTGTGGCGAAGGCGCCGGTTCCTGCTGTCCGGCAGGAACGGCCGCCGCTGCGTAAGCCCGCGTCCGTGCCGCCCTCGAACGCGGCCGCGCTGGCCGCCTTACGCGCCGATACGCGGCCGCCCGCGGACCGTGCGGCGCAGGACAGAGTGGGCAACGGCGCGGTCGCCGCCGGGAGGCAGCGCCCGGAGTCGGATCCGAAGTTCGCCCGGATGAAGAAGGACGTTCAGCGCAAGAAGAAGACCGTCGCGACCTCACACCCACCCGCACGCGCTGAAGCCGTTGCCGCGCAGGACGCCGCTCGCCCGCCCAAGGACGACGAAGAAGCCCAGGGCAAGACCGCCAACGCCGAGAAGATGAACGATGCCAAGCCCAAGGCGTTCGACAAGGCCGCGTTTATCAAGGCCGTCGAGGACGCGATCGCGGCCAAGGCGCCGAAGAACCTGGACGAGGCCGACAAGTTCGCCGACTCCGGCAAGCCCGAAGAGGTCCGCAACGAGGTGCGCGGCCGGGTCGGCGACGGCAAGTCCGACTCCGCCGAGCAGATCGCGACCACGACCGCTGCCCCACCGGACACGTCAGCCGCGGTGACCAAGACGGTGGTGCCGATGGCGCCCGACCGTCCACCTGGGACACCCGCCGCGCCCACCCCGGCCGACGCCATCCCCGACAAACAACCGTTGTCCGCCACCGACATGTCCGCCGGACCGGCCCAGCTCGACCAGCAGATGGCCGACGCCCAGGTCACCGAGCCGCAGCTGCAGGAGTCCAACGAGCCGACGTTCAAACAGGCCGTGCAGGAGAAGCACCAGGCCGAGCAGCACTCCGAGGTCACTCCCCCGGCGCTGCGCCAAGACGAAGCGGCCCAACTGCATGCCGCCAGCGCGACCGCCAAACGCCAGGGCACCACGGCGATGCAGGCCATGGGGTCGCAGCGAGTGCGGACCGGGCAACGGGTCGGCACTGGCAAGTCCGACGCCAAGACCCGGGACGAGGACAAACGCGCCCAGGTCACCGCCTTGCTGCAGGGCGTGTTCGACACGATGAAGACCGAGGTCGAGGCCATCCTGACCGGCCTGGACAAGAAGGTCGACGACCAGTTCACCGACGGCGAGAGGAAGGCACGCGACTGGTTCACCGCCGAGCACAAGCGCCGGATGGAGGAGTACAAGGACGCGCGCTACTCCGGGGTGATCGGCAAGGCCAAGTGGGTCAAGGACCTGTTCGCCGGCCTGCCGGACGAGGCGAACAAGATCTTCGACGACGCCCGCGCCGGGTACATCAGCCGGATGCGCGAGGTCATCTCGCAGGTCGCGGACACGATCGGCATCGAGCTCAACCGCGCGAAAGACCGGATCGCCAAGGGCCGCAACGAACTCCAGGACGCCGTCGGCAAGCTGCCCGCCGACCTGCGGACCATCGGCAAGCAGGCCGCGGCCGGGTTCGCCGACCAGTTCGACGACCTGGCCCAGACCGTCGACGACAAGGCCACGGATCTCGTCGACACCCTGGCGACCAAGTACCCCGAGACGCTCAAGTCCGTCGACGACGAGATCGCCGAGGAGAAGGAGAAGAACAAGGGCCTGATCGCCTAGGCCGCGGACTTCCTGCGCAACGTCATCAACACCATCATGGAACTGACCCGCCTGCTGCTCGCCGTGCTCGCCAAGGCCGGCCAGGCGATCAAGATGATCATCGCGCACCCCATCACGTTCCTGAGCAACCTCGTCTCGGGCGTCGGCGGCGGCCTGCGGCTGTTCAAACAGAACATCCGCCAGCACCTCGAACAGGGCATCATGTCGTGGTTGCTGGGCCGCACCGCCGAAGCGGGCCTGCAGCTGCCCGACAAGTTCGACGCCCGCGGCATCCTGCTGATGATCGCCGGTCTGCTGGGCCTGAACTGGCCGTCCATCCGTGCTCGGATCGCGCGCCGGGTACCCGAGCAGGCCATCGCGGCCGCCGAGACCGCCCTGCCCCTCGTCGCCCAGGTCCGCAAACAGGGCGTCGCCGGCATGTGGGAGGACCTCAAGACCCGCGTCGGCGACCTCCGCAAGGACCTGATGGACAAGGTGATCGGCTACGTCGTCCCGACCATCATCGAGGCGGGCATCACCTGGATCCTGTCCCTGCTCAACCCCGCCTCCGCCTTCGTCCGCGCAGTCAAGCTGATCATCGACATCATCAAGTTCGTCGTCACCCAGGCACGGCAGATCTTCGAGTTCGTCAACGCGGTGCTCGACGCCATCATGGCCATGGCGCGCGGCGCCACCGGCGGCGTCCCCGCCCTGATCGAACGCGCCCTCGCCAGATCCATCCCGGTGCTGCTCGGCTTCCTCGCGTCCCTCCTCGGCCTCGGCGGCATCGCGGCCAAGGTCAAACAGTTCGTCCAGGCCCTCTCCCGCCCGGTCCGCACCGCCATCGACTGGGTCATCGACAAGATCGTCGGCCTGGTCAAGTCCCTCTGGTCCCGAATCAAACCCAAACGACACACCCCGGCCAAGAAGCCCGCATCACCAGCCAAGGACACCCGCCACAGCAAGGACAGCCGCCGCACCAAGGACATGGAGCGCGCGCTCGACGACGCGCTGCGCGACGCGCGGGCACTCGTGCGTGCGGAGACAACGGCCGGGGAGATCAAGTCGCACCTGCCCGCGATCCGCCACCGGTACGGCCTGACCGGTCTGGCGCTGGTCGTCGACCGGGTCGAGGGCACCACGCAGATCGTCCACTTCGCCGCGAGCATCAACCCCCGCAAGACGTCCCACCCCGAGCGGATGAAGCTGCGGGTTCGGACGATCGAGGCGACCTACGGCATCCTCGCCAAGAACCAGAAGGAGTTCCAGCGCTACGCCGACGACCTGGACCTCATCATCGAGGTCCGGATCTCCAACCCGGCATCGGTCCGGCATCTCAAACGCCGGAACGTCAAGAAGAGGGCGCTGTACAAGCCTCAGGAGGTCAAGGCGAAGACCCTGGGCCCGCCCGATCTGCTCATCGGCGTCCGGCGCGGGGACCTCGGCCTGGTCGGCTTCTTCGAGCATCCCCCGACGCTGGAAGAACTCCGGCCACGCGAGAGACTCCGCGAGGCGACTCGTGAGCAACTGAAGGTCCGCGAGGCGGAACGGTCGAAGTACCAGGACAAGATGAACGCGCTCAAGCAGGGTCCGAAGCTGCCGGGCCGCTACGAGGTCCATGGCTATATCGTCAAAGGCTATGACATGCATGGGAACCTGCGGCCCGTCGCCGGTGACCACGACCTGTTCTCGATCCGCAAGCTGGACGGCTCCGGCTGGGAGGACGGTGAACTCGCGTCGCTCATCAGGCAGATGAAGGAGGAGGACTTCGGCGTGATGCACGGGACCATCCTGGAGTGGGACCTGACGGACCCGAAGAGCGGCGACTCCGTCGAGGAGCGGATCAGAGTCCGCAACCAGCTGATCGCGAAGGCCGCCGACCCGCAAGAGGGAGTCATCCGGTTCATCCCGAAGCAACGTCCCACGAAGCACTATCCGGACCCGGCACCGCCGGATGACCGCAATGGATGATCCTGTTGCCGCGGAACGACTCCAGGTGCTGACGGAGGGAGAACGCCTGGATGCCGAGCGAACCCGGCGCCGGTTCTTCCGCCGGACTGCCACGCCAGGCCCACTGCAGCGGCGAGAGCTTTGGGACCGGTACAGCCGGTTGCTGCCTGAGGTCACTGTCGCCCGGTGTCCACAGCAGGATTCGCTGGTGCGGTGGCCGATCGACACCTACGGCCTGGACGGCTGGTTCTGGCGGTACCGGTCCTCGGCGCGCCGGGCCCCGGAGTCCCTGCCGTCCACGTGGCTGGCGATGGCCGGGGCCATGCGGATCCAGCCGCCCGTCGAGGACCTGCCGTACGTCGCCATGCCCGGACCTGATGTGCCGTACGTCGTCCCCAAGATGCTTGCCACACCTGGCGTGCGGGCGGTGATCGCCGAGGTGCCCGTTGGCGGCCACACCGGGTGGGCCATCACGTACTTCGGCCCGCGCGAGGATGTTCCCATGCTGGTGAACCTGTGGGGCACCGACAGTTACCCGGTGCGCGGGCACGAGTGGGCGACCTGGGGCGCCACCATGCCATGGCTCCCGGACTACGACTTCGACCTCCGGCCCTGGCTCGACTCCGGCTCGTTGCTCTGGATCGAACCCGGCGACACCTCGTCGGCGCTGCGCTCCGGGGCGGACGGCTGCCCGTTCGTCGACCTGCCCGGTGAGCGGCAGCTCGTGGTCACCTTCAAAGGCCAGGTCTGGCACGTCACCGCGTTCGCCGGGCCGGCCGGGGAGAACAACCGCTGACCGCCACGCCGATGGGGTGAGCGGCCAGGCGGGGACAATCCGGACGAACGGCGGGTTCCGCCGATTTCGGGTCGCTCGTAGCATCTCCAGCAGGTGCCGGCGGCCCACGGCCGGCGCCGTCGTTTCGTTTCAGCACAACGGTAAGCCGATGTCGACACGGTCCCGCACCCTGCGATGCCGTTCAAGCGAGGAGTCCATCGTGCTTCGACGTACTTTTGTAGGCGTGCTGGCCAGCGCTGTCCTGGCGCTGCCGGTCACTGCCATCGTCGCGGCCACGCCAGCCGCGGCAGCTGCCGAGATCCAGGCGACCACGCTCACCTATGACGACAGCCAGGCCGCGGAGTTCAAGTCCGCGGTCGCCGCGGGCGTCAATGTCTGGAATACCAGCGTCACCAACGTCCGCCTGGTCCGCGCCACTCCTGGTGGCCGGGTGAACATCCGCATCGTCGCCGACAATGGCTGGCCCCGCGCCAACCTCGGCCCGGTCCGCGCGAACGGCATCGTCACCGTGTGGATGGGCCGCCAGGCGGTGCAGGAAGGCCACAACCCGACCCGGATCGCCGCGCACGAAATGGGTCACAGCCTGGGTCTGCCCGATATCAAACCCGGCCCGTGCTCGTCGCTGATGTCCGGCTCGTCCGCCGGGACCAGTTGCACCAACCCGAATCCCAACGCCAGCGAGAAGGCACGCGTCGAGCAGAACTACCGGTCGGCGCTTGTCGCCACGAACATGGTGATCACCGACGCCGCGTACTAGGCCGGTCCACGTTGGACAGTCGCGGCGTGCCGACACCCCTCGGCACGCCGCGGCCCCTTTCGTCGTTGCGATGGCTAGACTGCGGGGGTGGGGACGTTCACTGGGTGGCCGGAGGAGGCGTTCGAGGTACTCCTTCGTCTGGACGGCATGCCGTCCGCCGAACTGCGCCAGGAATGCCGTAAGGACCGGGAACGCTTCGTCCGCAAGCCGATGATCGCCCTGTTCAACGACCTGGCCGACCTTGACGACGCCCTCGAGGACTATTCCATCTGGAGCTACGGCAAGCATCCGTGGTGGTGGCAGCACCAGACCGGGCTCTTCCGGATCGCTCCCGCCGTGGAGATCGGCCTGCGGTTCGACCTGGACGGCCTGCATGTCAAGGGGGCCTGGCACTATCCGGACCCGGGTCAGGTGTCTCGTTACCGCAGGGCCGTCGCCGGCGAGGATACCGGTCCGCACCTGGTCGATGTCCTCGAAGAGTTGCGGGGCAAGGGATACGAGATCACCGGCGACGTGATGAAACGGATGCCGCGCGGATTCCAGCCGGATCACGCGCGTGCCGAACTCCTGCGTCACCGCACGATGATCGCGAGCACGACGTTGACCGACGACGAGGTGGTCCGCACCTCGAAGGCGGTGGACCGGGTCGCGGACGCGATCAACGACCTGATGCCGATGATGACGTGGGTCGCCGACAACACCCGGCCAGAGCAAACGTCTACAGTGGACAGTGCTACTGGAGTTTCTCGGGGAACCCGGTGATGGGTTCACGGAACTTGTAGCCCTGCTTCAGCAGCTCCTGGATCTCCGGTTCCTTGGCGTACGACCAGCTCTTGTTGAGGTGCGACAGGGGTTCGGACTTGCCGGTGTAGTAGTCGAGGATCTGGATCTCTTTGCGTTGTGCGTTGACCATCATGAAGTCCACGCGTTTGGTACCGCCGAGAGTGCGCTCGACCTTGGTGACCTGCCACCCGTTGACCAGGTACTTGCCCTCGTACGCGCGCTCCAGCTCCTTCATCGCATTGTGCCAATCCCTGCCGAACTGTGGCCCCGACGGGTAGTTCTGTCGCTGTGGCCACGGGGCTTTGCCTTGTTGCTGCTGGCTGGGCAGGGGTTGCATCGGCGCCGACTGCGGGCTGGTGCGCAACCTGTTGGGCACCAGCACATCCTCGATCGGTTCGCCCCGCAGGAAACGGGCCAGCACCGAGTACCAGTACCCGATCCCGCCCAGATACGGGATCATCTCGTCCTTCAGCAGCGCGGGATCGGCCCGGCCGGAGTTGTACTGCGTGGCGGACAGTTCGGCCATGCTGTTCTGCAGCTTGGTCTCCAGCTCCGAGACGCGCGGCGCGACGGCGGCGATCCGGTTCTTGGCCTCGGCCATGTCCTCCGCGGTGATCCCGCCGTGGACGCTCTTGGCGAGGTTGACGTACGAGATCAGGTCCTGCACCAGGGTGTTGAGGATGTCGCCGACCTGTCGCCGGGCGTCCGCGGTCACCTCTCCCGCCATGACCGCCGCCGTGCGCTTGGCCGCGGCCATGACCGCCGCCGCTTCGAGGGCCTGGGCCATCCCGGCGGCGCGGGCACGATAGCCGTCTCCCGAGACACCGCACCACGTCTGGGTGTCGGTGGGCGCGCAACCGCCGAGCATCCGGCCGATCTCGCTGATCTTGGCGGCCGCCTTGTCCCAGGCGTCGGCGTACGCCTGGATCTGGCCGGGCCGCAGCGCCATCCGGTCCTGGGCCTCTTGCAGCGGGCGGAAATCCGCCTCCAGCCAGCCCAGACCCGCGGCACGGAGCTGGTCGACCGGTTTGGTCGTGCTCTCCGCGGCGCCGAACCCGCCACCGACCGACAGACCCGACTGGATCCACCGGCCACTGGTGATGTCGCCGAGCACGCGCCGGGCCTCGGTGAGGTACTGGTCGGCCGAGGCTCCGGTCAGCGGCGCCTGCGAGGCATACGTCGTCATGAGGTCGGCACCTCCCGATCGTCCGGGCCGAGGCCCTCGCCCGCTTTGGCCAGCCCGGCTTTCGTGTCGGTTTCCTGCTGTTCGTACGCGGTGGCCGCGTTGCGGACCTTGGTGCTCTCCGTGGCCAAACCGTCGGACCCCGCCCGGACAGTGTCCTGTCCCGCCTGGCCCAAGGCTTCCAGCGCCACCGCGGCGGACCGGCCCGCCTCCCCGAAGGCGTCGTCCGGCAGGCTCACCACGCCGTCCACGACCGAACGCAAGTCGTCCGCGAGGGTGCTCAGCCT
>CBIMJO010000199.1:0-10237 GCA_966244135.1 uncultured Actinocrispum sp.
ACCCTTGATGTTCAAGAAGTACGACTTGGCGCCGGTGTTGCCGGTCTTTTCGGCGACGCGCTTCGACAGCGAGTTCGCGACCGCCTTGGCGATGAGCGTCTTGCCGCAGCCGGGCGGGCCGTACAGCAGCACGCCCTTCGGTGGCCTCAGCTCGTATTCCCGGTACAAGTCGGCGTGCAGGAACGGCAGTTCCACGGCGTCGCGGATCTGCTCGATCTGCCGGAACAGGCCACCGATGTCGGCGTAGTCGACGTCGGGCACCTCCTCCAGCACGAGATCCTCGACCTCCGCCTTGGGCACGCGCTCGTACGCGTATCCGGACTTGGTGTCGACCAGGAGCGAGTCTCCTGGTTTGAGTGGCGAGTCGGCCAGCGGATCGGCCAGCCAGACCACTCTTTCCTCATCGGCATGTCCGACCACAAGCGCTCGCAGGGAAGCGCCATCGGAACCCGCGGACAGCAGCTCGCGCAACGTGCAGACCTCGCCGGTCTGCTCGAACGTGCCGCCCTCCACCACGGTCAGCGCCTCGTTGAGACGCACCGATTGGCCGCGTTTGAGCGCGTCGATCTCGACGGCGGGTGACACCGCCACCCGCATGCGGCGGCCGGCGGTGAAGACATCCACCGTGCCGTCCTCATGACCGGCGAGATAGACGCCGTAGCCGCTGGGCGGCTGCGCTAGCCGATCCACCTCCTCCCGCAACGCCAGCAACTGGCTTCGGGCCTCGCGAAGCGTGTCCACCAACTTGGTGTTGCGCTCAGTGAGCTGACCCACTCGTTCAGATGCTTCGGCAAGCCTCTGCTCAAGCAGGCGCACATGGCGAGGCGACTCCGTCAACTTGCGGCGCAGCAGCGCGATTTCCTCTTCGAGGAATCGGATCTGCGCGGACTGACTAGTCTCACGGCCCGCGCCGTCATCGGCGCTGTGGTCGTCGGCCTCCTCAGGCCGACTGCCGGGACGGTCGTGCTGCATGGTCGGCACCTCCTCCCGAACTTCGTACCCCATACGGTACCGGTGATCACTGACATTAGAAGCTCAACCAGATGTCGAGATCGGCGCGTCGATGTCAAGAAACCCCCGCTCGGAGGGTTTGGATGCTCCATCCCGGTGTAGTACGGAACCGGTGACCGGCTACGGTGCGTCCAGTACTAGTCCAACTGCGCTCGGGGCGAACGCAGTTGAAACGTGACATGTACACGATCGCCACAGCTAGGAGAACGTAATGTCCCAACCGCCGCAGCAGCCGGGCGGATACGGCGACCAGCCCGGCTACGGCCAACAGCCTGGATACGGCCAGCAGCCTGGCGGCGGCTACCCGCAGCAGCCAGGTGGCTACCCCCAGCAAGGTGGATACCCGCAGCAGCCTGGTGGCGCGTTCCCACCATCCGGACCCCAGCCGGCCCAGCCGGGTGGGCAGTTCCCACCATCCGGACAGCAGCCCGGTGGCTACGACCCGAGCTCCGGCGGCTTCCCGCCGCCCGGACAGCCCGGTGCCGGTGGCTACCCGCCGCCGCCCGGTGGTTTCCCGCCGCCGCAGGGCGGGTTCCCTCCCCCGCAGCCGCCGAAGAAGAGCCCGCTGCCGTGGATCCTCATCGGTGGTGGCGTAATCGTTATCGCCGTCGTGGTGGTGCTGATCTTCACCCTCGGCGGTGGTGGCAGCGGCGGCGGCAGCCCGCAGGCCGTGGCGCAGAGCGCGGCGGACGCGTTCAACAGCCGCGACATCAACGCCATCAAGAAGGTCGCCTGCAACCCCGACAGCGTCAAGGAGGAGGACCTCGGCCCGCTGGCCCCCGGCGGCAGCGACAAGCTGCCCGAGGGCTTCGAGTTCAAGGCCACCCTGGGCAGTGTCGAGGAGCACGGTGACACCGCGACCGCGAAGATCAAGCTCTCGGTGAGCTTCGCGGGCCAGTCGCACGAGCAGGAGATCCCGCTTCCGCTGAAGAAGCAGAACGGCTCCTGGTGCGTCGAAGGCTGAGCTGATTCGCGTGCAAGGCCCGGACCTCTCCCGGCGGTCCGGGCCTTGTTCGTCGGTTGGACACCGTGAACCGCTCATGTCCACATGCGAACCAAGTGCGGGCGCTGGGCCGGTCGGGTGATCTTTTGGCGCGTGTCCCGCGCCGGGAGTCCGGCGGCTTCGTTCGGCGGATCCGGGTTTTCGCCGGGCGTGCGGCCGGAAGGTCGCTTGTACCGGGTTGTACCAGGGCCTTTCGGCCGTGCGGCCAGCGGGAAGCCGGGCCGTCGAGGGAGGTGCCGGACTCCCGGCGCGGGGCACGAGTAACTTGGCCGCGTGAATCCGGCCAGACGCAGGGTGCTCGGCGCGACCGCGCTCGCGCTGGGCATGGTGCTGGGTGGGGCGGGGGCGGCGTACTTCTTCTTCGCTTCGGACGCGCCTTCGCCGGTGGCCGCGGCGCCGGGACCGGCCGTTCCGCGGTCGGAGGGGTCGCCGGAGAGCCTGGCGCGGGCGGTGGTGGACCGGTTGAACGCCAAGGACCTCGACGGAGTGATCGAGCTCACATGCGCGCAGGGCAAGAACACCGGGCGGCGTGAGCTGATCCGGGCGCTGCCGCCGTTGGACCCGTCCGCGCCCGCGTCGACCCGCAGCGCGGCGATGGAGTTCCAGCTCAAGGATGTGAACGAGTTCGCCGAGGGGTACGTCGCGGGGATCGCGGTGAGTTACCAGGGCGCCTCGCACGAGGGGAAGATGCGCATCCAGCGCAGCGGCGACGCGTGGACCCTCTGCGGAATGGACTCACCGCAGCTCACCGCCATCGGCCCCGGCTGATACCCGGGGTGACAGCCATTTCACAGCCGCCGGATACGGTGTGCGCATGGTCCCGCCCGAGCACCCTCCGGCCCCCGAACCCCCAGACAACACCCCCGGGGACCCCACCCCCGCCGGACCACAGAACCCGGCCGAAAAGCCGGAAATGCCCAATTCCGCGGGGGATGCGGTTACGCCGAGCGACGGTCGCCCAGGTGCTGAGGCAGCGGGCAAGGACCAGCCTGCCGCGGGCGGCGGAAAGCCCGGGGAGGGCGAGCCGACCGAGACGATTCCCGCCGCCGGTGATGAACCCGGCGCGAGCGCGGATCAGCCGACCGCGGGCCGTAAACCGAGCCCGGCAGCGCGGGGCGACAAGCCCGGCGAGGGCGACAGCGGCGAAAAGCCCGGCGCAGATGCGGATGAGACCGCCGAGGAGGGCGGAAACCCCGAGAACGCCGGGAAGCCCGGCGGAGACGAGCCCACCGAGGCACTTCCCGCCGCCGCAGGCGAAGGCGAGCCGGACAAGGGCGAGCAGCCCACGGAAACCTTGCCCGCCACCGGTGAGGGCGACCAGACCGAGGTGATCTCCGGTCCGGGCAGTGACAAGCCCGAGGGCGACGACAAGCCGACCGAGGCGCTCACCGCGGTCTCTCCGCCCACCCGGAAGTCCAATACGCGGCTGCTCATCGCGATCGGGCTGGCGGTCCTCGTGCTTGTCGGCGGTGGGATCACGATCATCGCGCTGGCGACGCAGAACCGGCCTGAGGATCTGGCTCTGCAGAAGAGCAAGGCGGAGGCGCGGGGGGTCGTGGAGAAGTTCGCCGTGCTTTTCGCCCAGGCGCGGAATGATGGGGCGTTCTCGCTGTCGAAGTCGGATGTGAAGGCGCTTCTGTGCAGCAGGGAGCAGGATGCTCTCGACCAGGAGTGGACGGAGCGGGAGACCAAGGAGATCAACCGCTCGTCGTCGCCGCCCACGCCCGCCGCGCGGCTGGAGCTGACCATCAAGGAGATCAACATCCAGGGGGACGCGGGGGTCGCCACGCTGACCGGGACCATCGCCGACCGCAAGACCGACCAGGACTTCGGCCTGGTGAAGGAACAGGGTCTGTGGAAGGTCTGCGACGTGGTGTTCCGGATCCCCCGTTCTTCCTCCAGCAGCAACCCCACCACCCCGTCGGACGTCGAAACAGGTACGACCCCGCCGGACTTCCCGACCAGCCCGGTCGGCGAGAATCCCGGCAACACCATCACGACGACCACGACGGAGACACGGTAGTGACCAATGAGGAGCCCAGCAGACGGCGCAACGGCCGGATCCTGGTCATCGTGGCGATCGCGTTGGTGCTCGTCGTCGGTGGCGTGGGTGTGTTCCTGCTGACCCGTGGCACCAGCGGCGGCACCGACGACCCGACCGCCGCCGCCCAGCGGTTCACCGAGGTCTACCAGCGCGGCCTGAACACCTCCGGCCGCGACGTGAACGTTGACGATTTCGCCCCGGTGGTGTGCAACGCCGACATGGCCGGCTTGCGCGAGGCGTTCTCCGCCAAGGAGGACCCGGTCGACGGCGCGCCGCAGTTCAAGCTGTCGGTGAAGAACCTCAAGACCGAGAACGACAAGGGCAGCTTCACCATCAGCAGCGAGGTCAGCGTTCCCGGCCAGGACAACGACTTCAGCGACGAGGAGTTCGGACTGGTCAAAGAGGACGGTTCGTGGCGGGTGTGCGGGCTGGGCGCCTGAGCGTCACTTGCCCGACCGGCGCTGAACCCGTGGCGCCACAACGCCATCGGCCAGACGCCTTGCGGTGAGCAGGAAAGCGGTGTGCGCGACCATCCGGTGGTCCGGGCGCACCGCCAGGCCCACCACATGCCACGGCCGGTGCAGCGTCTCCCACGACTGCGGCTCGGTCCAGCATTGCTGCTCCCGCAACGCTTCCGTCACCTTCGACAGCTGCGTCACGGTCGCGACGTACACGACGAGAACCCCGCCGGGGATCAGGTTCTCCTTCACCACGTCGAGCATGTCCCACGGTGCCAGCATGTCCAGGATGACCCGGTCGACTTCGCCCTTGTGGGAAGCCAGATCCCCGACCGTCAGCGACCAGTTCTCCGGCAGCTCACCGAAGAACTGGCTCACGTTGCGGCGCGCGTGCTCGGCGTGGTCGTCGCGGATCTCGTACGACGTGACGCTGCCCGACTCGCCGACGGCCCGCAGCAGCGAACACGTCAGCGCGCCCGACCCGGCACCCGCCTCCAGCACCCGCGCGCCCGGGAAGACGTCGCCCCACATCACGATCTGCGCGGCGTCCTTGGGGTAGATCACCTGCGCGCCGCGCGGCATCGACAGCACGTAGTCGGGCAACAATGGCCGCAGCGCAAGGAAAGACGTGCCGCCGACGGACGTGACCACCGAGCCTTCGGGGGCTCCGATCAGGTCGTCGTGATTCACGGCCCCGCGGTGGGTGTGGTACTGGCCGCCATCGTCCAGCACCAACGTGTAGTGCCTGCCCTTCGGGTCGGTCAACTGCACCCGGTCACCTTTGCGGAACGGGCCACTCGCCCTGCTCACCGACACCTGTGCTCTTCTCCTTCGCGGCCCCAGAACCAGGACACATGGTGGCATCCGGGGTCGGTCAGGCGTTACGCAGGGCCGCCTTGAGGTCCTCGCGGCGCAGCACGCCGGACGGCCGGCCCTCCTCGTCGACGACCAGGAACTGCCACGCGGCCGTCTCCTGGACGCGCTCGATGATCTCCTCGCCGGTCTCCGAGTCGAGCAGAACCGTCTCGGGCCGGATAGGTTCAGCGGCCTGTTCCGCGGGCGACAACGGCGAAGTCTGCGCCAGCCGTTCGGCAGTGACCCGGTCCAGCAAACCAGCGGCCACACCGTCCGCGCGCACCAGCACGACGCCACGCCCGGCGGACGCGCCCAGCGCGTCGGCGACCGGGCTCTCCGCGGGCAGCTGCAGCACGGGCTGGACGAGGTCGGCGAGCTTGAGGCCGTCCGGCCAGGTCCGCCGCTGCTCGGCGGCGAACTCGCCGGTCGCGCCCGCGATCACGAACCACGCGGTGATCACGCAGACACCCAGCCGCAGCCACTTGTCCGTGCTGTCCTCGGCGATCCCGAACAGCGCCCACACCAGCAGCGCCCCAGCGACCAAGCCGCCGCCGACGGCCGCGGCCGTCGTGCCTTTGGACCGCCGTCCGGTCAACGCCCACACGCCCGCCCGCAGCATCCGCCCGCCGTCCAACGGCAAGCCGGGCAACAGGTTGAACACCGCCACCGCGAGGTTCGCGGCCGTGCACTCCAGCAACAGCACCCACAAGGCCGTGTCGTCCGGCACGACCAGCACCGTCGCGCCGAACAACGCCGCCAGCACGATCGACACCGCCGGTCCCGCGGCCGCCACCAGACCCTCGTGCGCGGGTTTCCGCGGTGTCCTGGCCACTTCGGACAACCCGCCGAGCAGGAACAGCCGCACCCGCCGCACCGGCAGCCCGAACCGCAACGCGACCACACAGTGGCCCAGCTCGTGCGCGAGCACGGACACACCCAGCAGCACCGCGAACGCGGAGGCGAGCAGGAACGCGACGAGGTTGCTCACGCCGGGCAGCAGCCGGTCCACCAGCGGCGTGTACAGCAGCACCACAGCCAGCGAACCCAGCCACCAGGACGGCGCCAGCAGCACGGGAACGCCCGCGATCCGGAACAGCAGCAGCCCGCCCTCCCTGCGCACGGGCTGACCGCTCCGGATGGTCGTCATCCCACGAGGGTAGGGGCAAAGATGTGGGCCTGCCGTGTGCCGCGCTGGTCAGCGGTAGCCGATGCTGCCGGCGATGCGGCGCTGCAGGGCCACCTCCTCGGCCATTTCCTTCTCGCTCGGCGAGAGCACCACGATGGACAGCACCAGGACCGTGCAGAACCCGATGCCGACGATCAACGGCAGCAGCAGGTCCTGGCCGCTGCTCCCGCCCAGGTTCAGCGTCGGCGAGTGCAGGGCGACGTGCGCCGCGGCCATGCCGGTGTGGTGCATCCCGCTCACCGCGACGCCCATCACCAACGCGGCCAGCGTGGTCGCACCGGGGCCCTTGATGTTCACCGTCGCCCACAGCGCCGCGGTGGCCGCGACAACACCGATCAGAACCGA
Source organism: uncultured Actinocrispum sp. (assembly GCA_966244135.1). Classification (GTDB taxonomy): domain Bacteria; phylum Actinomycetota; class Actinomycetes; order Mycobacteriales; family Pseudonocardiaceae; genus Kibdelosporangium. Next base: position 6,903 of record CBIMJO010000199.1, read on the forward strand.
CAAAGCCACCAGTCCGGTGTCGTACTGGATCTCACCGAACATTGTTATGGCACTCATGCCGACGTAATGCATGATGGCCACCCCGGAGCCGGTGATGAGTCCCCCGACGAACAGCCACGCGACGTGCTGGGTGAAACCGACGATGAACAGCCCGACCGCCACTACAGCAATCGCCAGCATCATGCTCAAAAAAGTTATCCGCATGTTGTAATGGAGCGGTGTCCCGTCCACTTCCGAGCCGAGCATCGCGATGAAATGCATGACCCAGATTCCGGTTCCGCCAATGGACAACGCGCCCAGCGCCAGCCATCTCGCCTTCGCCGCCCGCTCCACCACCCGCGCCCGCGATGTGCAGAGCAGTCCCAACGCGCATCCGACCACGGAGGTCACATAGGCGAGCAACGCCGTGAGCGCGTTGAAAGAGAATCCCGACACCCCGACCTCCCAGTTATTCGGGGAAGAACTTAGTACGACCAAACTAACCGGGACCTGGGCATCCGATCAAGACGGAAATCACCCGCGTGGGCGAGGTATGTACGGGGGGATTATTTCATGCGCCCAAGGAATGCCAGTAATTCACCGGAAGCGCCCGCGTCTTTTTCCGGAAGCACCGGCGGGGCAAAGCGCCCGGGCCGGTCATGGGGCGGAACGAACAACAGCGACAAATCCATCAGCCGGATGGCCAGCTGGTCCGGGATCGGGCGGTCCGCGCCGCACGCCCGCGCGACGTCCCAGCCGTGCACGGCGATCTCCAGGGCACCCGCACTGGTCACCATCAGCCCGGTGAGCTCCCGGTCGGCGATCGCCACCCGGTCCCGCTCGCCGTTCGTCCACGCTCCCAGCAACCGGCAGGCGCGGTCCTTCAGCGCCGCGACCAGGTCGGCCGCGGGCGCACCGGCGGCCGGCTCCAGGCCCACGTGCCCACTGTCGACAGCCTCATGCAGGGCCGCGAGGGAGTCGTTCATGTGGTGCAGCAGGGCCTCGAGATCCCAGTCGCGGCACGGGGTCGGCTGGGACAGGGCCGCGGGCGTGACGAGCTGCAGGCTGCCCAGCGTGTACCCGATCGCACGCTCCAGCAGCCCGACGCCGCCGCTCAGTAGTGGTGTCACACAGGTAATGACGCGCACCACGGGGAAAACTCATCGGTCCACCCGGGTGGTGCCGGCTCCTAGTCGGCGCGGTCGAGCACCGTCTCGATGCCGGGGTCCGGTTCTGGCCAACCGGGGTACTCCGGCGGGGTGCCGCCGAACTCGGGGCAGAAGGCCTTGTGGTCGCAGTAGTCGCAGAGGCGGCTCTTGTTGGGGCGGAAGTCACCGGTCTTGGCGGCGCGCATGACCGCCTGCCAGATGGCGTCGAGGGTGCGTTCGAACCGGGTCAGCTCCGCCTCGTCGGGCTGGTAGGCCAGCGACTGGCGGTCGGCGAGGTACATCAGGCGCAGCTGGCGGGGCACGACGCCGCGCAGCCGCCACAGCACGAGGGCGTAGAACTTCATCTGGAACAAGGCCTTCGCCTCGCCGATCTCGCGCGGCGCGGCACCGGTCTTGTAGTCGACCACGCGGATCTCGCCGGTCGGCGCCACGTCGAGGCGGTCGATGTAGCCGCGCAGCAGCACGCCGGAGGGCAGCTCGGCCTCCACCAGCAGCTCGCACGCCTCCGGCTCCAGGCGGCGCGGGTCCTCCAGGGTGAAGTAGCCGTCGATTAACTCGTCGGCCGAGGCCAGCCAGTCGTCCAGGGAGGTGTCGGCGAACAGCCCGGCCAGCTCCGGCGCCTCCTCGCTGAGCCTGGCCCAGGTGGGTTGCAGCAGCTCGTGCGCCTTGGCCGGGACACGGTCGGCCGCGGGCAGGGCGTAGAGCTGTTCCAGCACCGCGTGCACGACAGTCCCCCGGACCTGGGCCAGGCTCGGGGTCTCCGGCAGCCGGTCGACCGCCCGGAAGCGGTAGAGCAGCGGACACTGCTTGAAGTCACTCGCACGGGAAGGGGACAACGCCGGCCGCCGCCGGACCTGTACTTCCTCAGTCACCGTCACACCCCGAACAGTAAAGGAGGGGTACGACAATCCCGGGTATCACAACCGGCAGAACCGGATGTCCGAGGCGAGGATGGCCTTGGCGCCGATCGCGGACAGCTCGTCCATCACCGGGTTCGCCTTCTTGCGCGGCACCATCGCGCGCACCGCCACCCACTCCGGGTTGGCCAGCGGCGCCACGGTCGGCGACTCCAGGCCGGGCGTGACCCGCAGGGCCTCGTCGAGCAGTGCCTTGGGGCAGTCGTAGTCGAGCATCATGTACTGCTGGGCGAACACCACGCCCTGCAACCGCGCCTTGAGCTGCTCCGCGTCAGCCGATGGGGCGACATCCCGGCGGTTGATCAGCACCGCCTCGGACACGCAGATCGGTTCGCCGAACGCCACCAGGTTGTGCTGGCGCAGGGTGCGGCCGGAGCCCACCACGTCGGCGATCGCGTCGGCGAGACCCAGCTGCACCGAGATCTCGACGGCACCGTCCAGGCGGATCACGTCGGCCTTGATGCCGTGCTTGGCCAGATCGTCCTTCACCAGCCGCGGGTACGCCGTCGCCAGGCGCTTGCCGTCGAGCTGCGCCACCGTCCAGTCGGTGCCGGCCGGAGCGGCGTACCGGAACGTCGAACCGCCGAAACCCAGCCCCAGCAGCTCGCCCACCGGGGCACCCGAGTCCAGCGCGAGGTCGCGGCCGGTGATCCCCAGGTCGAGGTCGCCGGAGCCGACATACGCGGCGATGTCCTTGGGGCGCAGGAAGAAGAACTCGATGTCGTTGGACGGGTCGAGCACCGTCAGGTCGCGCTGCTCGGCGCGCTGCCGGTACCCGGCCTCGATCAGCATGTCCGACGCGGCGACAGCCAGCGCGCCCTTGTTGGGCACGGCCACACGCAACATTTGGGGGGCTCCTAGAGGTAGCGGTAGACGTCGTCGAGGGTCAGGCCCCGGCCGATCATCAGCACCTGGACCCGGTAGAGCAGCTGGGAGACCTCCTCGGCCAGATGCTCGTCGTCCTCATGCTCGGCGGCGATCCAGACCTCGCCGGCCTCTTCCAGCACCTTCTTGCCCTGCGCGTGCACACCCGCATCCAGCGCCGCCACCGTCCCCGACCCCTCCGGCCGGTTGAGCGCCCGATCGCTGAGTTCGGCGAACAGCTCGTCGAACGTCTTCACACCCCGATCCTTCCATCCCACCCTGTCGCCCCATCGAGTGACATCCGATACACGGCCCCGCCGATGGATCGCCGAGGTCTTCGGCTCGGAGTGTGCTGAATAACCCGCGAGTCCTCCTGGCGGTGTGGTGGGGTGGCTGGGAGGATCTC
>CBIMJO010000200.1:0-10236 GCA_966244135.1 uncultured Actinocrispum sp.
AGCACCCCCGGCGTCTTCGCGATCCCCGGCCTCGCCCAGGCGGTGGTCACCTCCGGCCGCACCGCGCACATCTCCGGCCAGGTGCCGCTTGACGAGAACGGCACCCTCGTCGGCGCCGGCGACCTGCGCGCACAAGCGACCCAAGCGCTCACCAACCTCGAGCGCGTCATCAACCAACTGGGCGCCACCTGGCACGACGTCGTCCGCTTCACCTGGTTCACCACCGATCCCGGCGGGGTCCAGACGATCCGGGACGTCCGCGACGAATTCCTCGGCGACGCTCCGAAACCCGGCAGCTCATTGATCGTCGTGGCGGGCTTGTTCCATCCGGACGTGCTGTTCGAGGTCGAGGCGATCGTCGCGCTGCCGTAGCCGTGTTCGTGTTGGTCGGCGGCTGGCCCGCGTCCGGCAAGAGCACGGTCGCGGCGGCCTTGGGACCGGAACAGCACGTGGTTCGCGTACACGCGACCATTGGTGTCCGCGCTGCCCGGGCCGATCGTGGAAGTGCGCTGCGTGGTCCCGGTCGAGGTCGCGCGGGAGCGGTACTTCGCGCGAGCGGCCGGGCGGCATCCCGGCCACCTCGACCTGGCCCGGACCACCGACGAGTTGTGGGGTTCGCCGGTACTGCCGTTGGGCGTGGGGCCATTGGTGGAGGTGGATACCACTGTGCCGGTTGATATCCCGGCGCTGGCTGCGGCGATCCGGTCGCACTGCACTAATGGCGGTAGCACGAAAGGCACACCGGCAGGTACGCCGGAAGGATGAGAACCGTGTGGCGTGGCACCGTGTCCATCGGGCTGGTGTCGATCGGTGTGCGGGTCGTGGCCGCCACTGAGGACCACGACGTCCGGTTCCGGCACGTGCACCGCTCGGATGGCGGGCAGATCCGGTACCGGCGGGAGTGCGAGGCGTGTCTGGCGGACATCGAGTACACCGATGTCGCCCGCGGTTACGAGCTGGACGACGGCCGCCTGGTGCTGCTGGAGAAGAACGACTTCGACTCGTTGCCCAGTGCCGCGGACAAGTCGATGCGGGTGGTGCACTTCGTCCCGGTGCACGAGGTGCACCCGATCTTCTTCCAGCGCAGCTACTACCTGGAGCCCGAGGACAACGCGGTGCACTCGTACGTGTTGCTGCGCCTGGCTCTGGAACGCACCCAGCGGATGGCCATCGTCAAGGTCGCCATGCGCCGCCGCGAGATCCTCGCCGCCGTGCACACCCGCGACGACATGCTGATGCTGCACACCATGCTGTGGCCGGACGAGGTGCGAACCCCCGATTTCCCGTTCCTGCAACGAGATGTGACCGTCAAGCCGCAGGAACTGGCCGCCGCCACCTCCTTGGTGGTGAGCATGGGCGACACCTTCCGCCCGGGCGAGTTCACCGACGAGTACCAGGAAGCCCTCACCCAGCTCATCGCCGCCCGCACCACCACGGCCCAATCCGCGCCCATCCCACCCCAGCGCGACGGCGACACCCCGATGGATCTGTTGGAGGCCTTGAGGTTGAGCGTCGAACGCACCCGCTTCGAGGACTAGCCCGGATCCGGGTGCGCGGGGAAGGCGCCGGCATGGCCGGGACGACCGCAGTCCCGGCCATGCCGTTCGGCTATCCGCTTACCTTCACGGCCTTCGCGTGGGTCTTCGCCTCTTCCATCGCTTCGCCCGACAGGCTGCGATTCGTTTCGATGACCGCCGTGATCACCTCACCGCCGACGGACAGGTCGCGGCCGGTGACCTTGAGCCTGCCGTCCTGGGTCAGTTCGAACGTGACGTCGACCGCCGCGCCCGCGGCCAGGCCCGGTCTCATGGCCAGCACCGCGACGCCGATCTCCCGCCCCTCGGACAGATCGACCTCGTCGGCGCGGCTGGTGTTCTCGACGATGCGCAGATCGACCTGCTGCTGGTTGGCGTAGAGCGTGCCGTACCGCTTGTCCTTGGTCACCGGGACGGGGTCCTGGACCATCACCAGGTTGGAGATGAACTCCTTGAGCCCGGCCCGGTCGTCGACCGCGATGACGCCGAAACTGTGGCTCGCCACGTTCGTGACGTTCATCCGGCCGATCTTCTCGACCGCTTCGACGTGCATCCCGATGTTCGCCGCGACGGCCTGCTTGGCCTGCTCCATCACGGCTTCGGGGACCTCGTCCAGGTTCACCTTGCCGGTCGGCCGCGCCATCGCCTTGCCGATCTCGGTGCGGATCTGCTCGCCGATCGCCAGCTTCTGCCCGTAGATCGCCGCGCCCTTGGCCACCGCCTGGTCGGGGTCGTGCGTGGTGGGCTTGATCCCGAACGCTTCGGTCAGCCGCTCGGCGACCTGCGGCATCCTGGTCGACCCGCCCACCAGCAGCAGCTGGTGGAACTCGTTGTGCCCCAGTTCCTTCGCGGTGTCGAGCACCGAGCGGGTGTACTCGATGGTGCGCTCGAGCAGGTGCCTGGTCAGCTCGTCGAACTTCGCCCTGGACAGGGTGATGCCCGCGCGCTTGCCCGCATGGCTGACGGGGACCTTGGTGTCCGAGCGCGAGGTCAGCGCGCGTTTGCCGTCCTCGGCGCGCTGCCACAGGTCCTGCAGGGTCTCCTCGGACTCCATCGGGTCTTCGTCCGACCCGGTCTCCTGCTTCCACATGGCGGCGATGTAGCCCACCACCGCCTCGTCCCAGTCCCGCCCGCCGAGCTGGTGGTCCCCGCCGGTGGCGATGACCCGCACCGACCCGTCCTTGATCTCGATCATGGTGACGTCGAACGTGCCGCCACCCAGGTCGTAGACCAGCACCACCTGGTCCCGGCTGTCGTGCATGCCGTACGCGATCGCCGCCGCGGTCGGCTCGTTGATCACCTCGAGCACATTCAGGCCGGCGATCTCGCCGGCCTTGGCGGTCGCGTCCCGCTCGGAGATGCCGAAGTAGGCCGGGCAGGTGATGACCACGTCACGCACAGGCGCGCTGACGGCGGCCTCGGCGTCCATCGCGAGCTTGCGCAGGATGTAGGCCGAGATCTCCTCGGGCGAATACTCCCTGGCCCCGAACGGGAACCGCCATTCCGCGACGCCCATCTGCCGCTTGGCCATCGCCACCACCCGGTCGGCGTACAGCACCGCGGCGTTCTTCGCCTCCTTGCCGACGACCCGGGTGTCCTCGTCCTCGAAGAGCACCACCGACGGTGTCGTCTGATCGCCCTCGGCGTTCGACACCACGGCCGGGCGGCCGGAGACCTCGTCGACGTGCGCGATGCACGAGTGCGTCGTGCCCAGGTCGATCCCGAAGACTCTGCTGGCGTCCAGAATGATCCCTCCCTCGTGAAAACCGGCGTCAGGCCGGTTCCTGCGTCGGCGTGTGGCGGTGGACGACCACCCACTCGGGCCGCAGCACGCGGCCGTCGTACTCGAAGCCCGCCCGGAGCCGGCGCGCCACCCGCCGGTCGAGCGCCGGATCCTCGGCCGGTGTCACATCGATGACCCGCTGGCGGGTCCGGTCGAGCTCCGGCGAATCGGCCGAGTAACTCACCACACCGTTGCGTGACAATGTCTCCAGCAGCGATTCCCGTAGCTCTGCGAGAATTTCCGCTGGTTGCGCCATTGACCCGGCTTCATCGGCGGTCAGCGCGTCGGTGATGTCGTCATGCATGGCGATCAGATCGGTGAAGACCGAACGCATCATTCTCAGATGCACGCCCGCGCGAAGTGTCTGCAGCTCTTCGTGCATGTTCGCAATGTGACGTTCTTTGACTTCGTCGTACCGGATCTTGGCGTCGAAGTCCCTGCGCAAACCGGCGACTTCCATGGTCAGCCGTTCAACCAGCGAATTCAGCTCATCCGGTGAACCATTGGCGGTAATTGCGGCCACCATGCCGACTGCTGGCGGTGACACATCCGTCATGGCATCCGGTTGATGTGAAGACCGGCTGTCCTCGATCGACATACCTTGCCTCTCCTGGCAATTTGCGAACGGGCCACTGAGTTCTGCCGATTGCGCAGGGTAGGTTACCTTGTGCGGGTGATCGCGCGGCGTGGGGAGGCAACTGTGTCCGGTGTCGTCGGAATCGATCTTGGGACGACGTACTCCGTTATCGCCCGGCTCGGCACTAATGGCGCACCGGAAGTGATCCCCGACGAAACCGGGGCGCTGCTCGTCCCGTCCGTCATCAGTTTCAGCGAGTCGCCCCCGGTGGTCGGCGCCAATGCGAAGGCGGAACAGGCGGCGGGCGAGTCCGAGATCGCGTCGGCGTTCAAACGAAGCATGGGGGATCCGGCCTTCCTGTTGTCTTTCGGCGGCGTGGACTACGACGCGACCGGGTTGTCCACGTTTGTGCTGGCCGCGCTGAAAGCGCAGGCAGAACGGTTCACCGGAACCGAGGTCACGCATGCCGTGATCACCGTTCCCGCGTATTTCACCCACCCGCAGCGAACCGCGACGATCAGGGCGGGCACGGACGCTGGGCTGACCGTTCTGAAGATCATCAGCGAGCCGACCGCGGCGGCGCTCGCCTATGGCCTGCGCACCGGGGCCGAGCGCCGCCACGTGCTGGTCTACGACCTGGGCGGCGGCACCTTCGACGTGTCCCTGGTGGAGATCTCGGCCGACGGGCTGCGGGTGGTCGCCACCGACGGGGACCACAAGCTCGGCGGTCGCGACTGGGACGACCGGCTGGTCGCGCACCTGCACCACCGGTTCGACGCCGAGTTCGGCGCCGAGATCGATGACGAGGACGCGCAAGCGCTGCTGGTGGAGGCGGAACGGCTCAAGCACACGCTCACCGCGCGCACCAGCGCCGAGATCCGGGTCAGCTCCGGCGGGCACACCGGCCGGTACACAGTGGACCGGGCGACCTTCGAGGAGATCACCCGCGACCTGCTCGACCGCACCGAGACGCTAACCCGGCAGGTGCTCGCCGCGGCCGGCCTGACCTGGGAGCAGGTCGACGGCGTGGTCCCGGTCGGCGGATCCACCCGGATGCCGATGGTGCACGCCCGGATCAGGAGCATGTCGGGCCGGCCGCCGATCGGCGGGGTGCACCCCGACCATGCAGTCGCCATCGGCGCGGCGCTGGCAGCGGCCGAGGAGTCGCAGCGAGTGCTGACCGAGCGGATCGGCCCGGCCCCGGCCGCGCTCCTGCCCGGTCCGAACCTGCTGCAGGACGTGGTCGCGCACAGCCTCGGCATGATCGCCGAGAGCGCCGACCGGTCGCGGTACCTCAACAGTGTGCTGATCCGCAAGAACCTGCCGATCCCGGCCCGCCAGGAGCGGCCGTACCAGTTCGAGGTGGGCGGCACCGACGAGAACGTCCTGGAGATCTTCCTGACGCAGGGCGAGACCGACGCCCCGCAGGACTGCGCCTACCTCGGCCGCTACTTCGTCACCGGGTTCGGGCCCGGTGACGGTCGCACGGTCGTCGACATCGGCTACGAGTACGACCAGAACGGAGTCGTGCACGTCACGGCGGTGGACCGGAAGACCACCAGGCCGTTGCTGGTCACGGTCGACGCTGTGCCGTCCGACGTGCCGGAGCGGTTCCTCGGCCGCCCGGCCGGGACGCGCGGCCGCGAGCACGCGACCGTGTACCTCGCGTTCGACCTGTCCGGCAGCATGAGCGGGCACCCGCTGGACGAGTCGAGGCGCGCCGCCGAGACGTTCGTTGGCCAGTGCGATCTGAGCCGCACGTCCATCGGCCTGATCGGCTTCTCCGACACGGTGATCGTCAAGCAGCGGGCCACCCAGAACGCTGGCGAGATCGGCTCGGCGATCCAGCGGCTGGAGGTCGGCGAGACCGGCTACGGCAACGACACGCACCCGTTCGACGAGTTGTACCGGCTGCTGGCCGACGGGAAAGGCGCCCGCTACGCGATCGTGCTGGCCGATGGCGTGTGGTACGACCAGGAACTGGCGGTGCGGCAGGCACACCGCTGCCACTCGGCGGGGATCGAGACCATCGCGATCGGCTTCGGCGGCGCGGATCGCGAGTTCCTGCAACGGATCGCGTCCTCCACCGAGCAGGGCCTGTTCACCGACCTGAACCGGCTGACCGAAACCTTCGGCACGATCGCGCGGGAGCTGACCGAGGGCGGCACCGGGCGCATCGGCCGGGCTCGCCAGGTCCAGGCGTGACCTGAGGACCGGCGTATGGCCAGTCAGGACCGCCCGAACTACTTCCTGCTGCTCGGCATCGGCGTCGAGTTCTCCTGGAACGAGGACGCCTTCGAGCGGATCCTGCGCGACAAGCGCAATGAGTGGTCCCGGAGAGTCAACGTTGGCGTGAAGACCGCCAAGGCCACGCAGCTGGCGCAGGCCGCGATGGACCAGCTCGACGAGATCGTGCGGGTCATGCTCGACCCGGCTCTGCGGGAGGAGGAGCGGTCGGCCGCGCGCACCGAACAGGCCCAGCAGCGGGCCGACCGGTTCGACGAGTTCCAGCGGGCGCTGCGGATCATGGTGGTCAAGGGCTTCCTCTTCGAGACCGAGGCGGCCAGGCTGCGCAAGGACTACGCGGGCGTGGAAGGCATCGAGGAGCGGCTGGCGCGAACGCCGGTGCGCGCGCCCGCGGAAGAACAGCCACTCCCGGAACGGCTCGAACCTTCCAAGGCCGCCACCATCCGCAGCCTGCTGAGCTCAGTCAAGCAGGAGTCGCTGTACACGTTGCTCAAGACCGTCGACTCGGGTCTGGGGGACAAGCCGGAGCTGGGCGCGCTGCAGGCGGCGGCGAAGAAGCTCTACCAGCAGACCCAGCAGACGATGAACAAGCAGTTGCCGGGCCTGGCCGCCACGCAGGAACTCGCTGGGCATGCCATGGCCGTTTTCGGCGATGAGACGAACCGCCGGCGGTACGACACCACCCTCGCCCTGGCTCCGTTGGACGAGTTGATCCGCACCTACCAGTCCGCGCTGACGCCGCTCAAGCGGATCGACGCCAGCCAGGTCGAGCAGTTCCTGGCGGACGCGCGCGGCTGCGGCGCGTCCGCCGGTGTCGCGCGTGCCTTGCTGGTCAAGCACTTCACCGAGCTGAAGTGGACGGTCATGCTGCCGGCCGACCCGGACGGCGGATCGCAGGAGAACGTTGCGCGCTGCGGCGGCTGCCAGGCGATCAGCGACACCAGTGAGAACTTCTGCGTCCAGTGCGGCGCGCCGTTCCGGGCCACTTGTCCCTCGTGCGGGCATGTCGGGCCGGGACATGGTTCGTGCAGCCGCTGCGGGTTCCCGGTCAGCAACCAGGACTGGGTCCGCCTGCTCCTGCGAGACTGCGACGAGCTGCTGGAACGCGGGGAGCTGGACGGCGCCAAGCACAAGCTCACCGAGGCGGGCAATGCCTGGCCGATGGCGCCGGGCAGCACCGACGAACTGCGGCAGTGGCAGGACCGGTGCACCGCGAAATACGAGGAACTGCACCGAAAACGCGAGGACTCGGCGCGGGAGGCGTCGGCGCGGTTGCTGACCCTGATGGAGTCCCGCCACTTCATGGCCGCGTACCGGTTGGCGATGTCGAGTCCCCTGCCGGACCAGCACTTGGTCCGCAAGGAGGCCGAGGGACACGTCCGCGAGGCCGATCGCTTGTTCGCGCTCGCCCAACGGCCCGGCACGAGCGTCCAGCAGCAGGCGGCGTACTACCGGCAGGCGCTGGCGGACTGCGCCGACCACGAGAAGTCCCAGGAGGCGCTGCGCCGGCTCCCGCCCGACGGGCCGCGGGATCTGCGGCTCGTGGCCACCGATGGCCACATTCGCCTGTCCTGGCAGCCTTCGTCCACGGAGGACGTCCGCTATCTGGTGGTCCGCAAGCGCGGCACCTGGCCGCCGACGTCCTTTGTGGACGGAACCCGGATCGCGACCGTGGCGGCCCTCGACTACACCGACCGGTCCCCGCTGACCGGTGTCGCCTTGCACTACGCGGTTTTCGCCGACCGTGGGGGAACCGTCTCCATGCAGGGTGCCGCCACGACGACCGCGACGTTCCTCACCGATGAGGTCACCGTCACCGCACGCGCCGTCGACGATGGCGTGGTGACGCTCGAATGGACGCTGCCGCCGCACGCGTACGGCGTGGCCATCAGCCGGTCGATTTCCGGCGGTAACATGTCGGTGGACGTTCGTGCCGAGCCGAACGTGCTGCGCGACAAGGGTTTGACAAACGGTGTGTCCTACACATACTTGTTGCGCGCCGAGTACCGGGACGACAGCGGCGCGACCGTCCGGTCTCCGGGCACTTCCATCACGATCACTCCCGGCCGGCCACCGGCCCTGCCGGAGGCTGTGCGCGTCCGTACCGTGGACCAGAGCATCAAGATTTCCTATCGGTATCTGGAAATCTCGGCAGAGCCGGTCGGTATCGGCACAGTCGGTCTGTTGTGGTCGATGCAGCAGCCGGGCGTGCGGGCCGGTGACACGATCGACGCGAACGATCTCGCACCGCATGGTTCCCTGCTTGAAGGCGCAGCTGCGCGCACCATCGCCCTGTTCAATCCCGGCTTGTACTATTTCGTTTCCGTGGTGCTGTTGCACGGGCTGGCGTACATCGGCGGTGTCCGGCGTTATGCCGCCGTGCCGGAGGTCGGCGCGCTCACCGCCGACGGCCAGGAGAATTCCGTGCGGCTGCGCTGGACCTGGCCGGACGACTGCGAGGCGGTCCTGGTGGCCTACGACCACACGGGCTGGCCTGCCGATCCCACCGTGGCCACTTATCAGCGCACCGTGACGCGCCACGAATATGAGCGCGGCGGCTGCTACGACGTTCCCGTGGCCGGCACGCAGACCGAGGTCTTTTTGCTCATCGCCGTGCTCGTTCACCGCGGTGACGAGGCTTTCGTGTCCTCCGGTGTGCGCTGCCGGACCAGCACGACTGGGACGCGGCTCCGGGTGGACTACGACATAACCGCGGCCCGGCGGCAGAACCGGATTCAGCTGCGGGCCAGCGCCCCGGTCACGTTGCCCGGCCTGACGGTGGTCGCCAACCCCACCCACCTGCCCACGGATCGCCACGACGGCACGGTCCTGTACGAACAGGGCCCGGTCACGGTCAAGCGGACGCACGCGTTCGTGGTGCCGGCGCAGGGAAAGCGCTTGTTCGCTCGGGTGTTCCTGGTCGGCGGCGGGGATACCGGGATCACCATCGTCACCCCCGCCGCCGAACGGTCAATGGTGCGCTAGGTCTCGAAGACGAAGACCTCGACCGAGACTTTCCGCAGATCCGCGCCGCCCTGGAAGTAGGCCCGGAACGCGGTGTCCCGGAACTGTTCGCTGACGCCACGCAGGACCTGGTCGTTGAACTGGGTAGCGACGCGGATCCCGCGCTGGATGTCGCCGGTGGTCGCGGTCCCGAAGGTGAGCACGAGACCGGCGCGCCGCCCGGCCATCGGACCTGTGAGCTGTCCGCGTACCCCTGACAGCAGGCCGTTGACCGCAGCGGGATCGCGCCCTATCAGGGAACGTTCGTCGACCTGCACGTCGATCTTGATGGGTTCTGGCGACAGCCGTTCCCGGGGTGGTGTGGTGGTCGTGGTCGTCGGTGGAGGCGTCACTGAGATGCTCGTCGTGGGCGGGACCGGGCTCGCGGCCTTGGGCGAGCCCGGCTCCAGCACAGTGACCAGGAACGCCGTCACGACGAGCGCCAGCATCAGATCCGCGAACAGCCATCCCACGCTGCCGAACAGGCTCGGATCGCCACCGTTCTTGTCCCGCCAGATCCGCATCAACCACTCCTCCTCAGGGTGTCCCCGCGGAATCCCCGCCCCGCCTGAACCACCCGAACCATCTCCAGTGCGACCGGGCGGCACTGTCGAGCGCGGTCGCCGCGGTGTTGAGCTCCTTGGCCGCGTTGGACAACGCGCCCGTGGTGCCGACCAGGTTCACGTCCACTGTGGAGAGTCGTTCACTGGACGCGTCCAGCTGCAGAGTGATCCGTTCAAGGTCCTCGCGCAGCCGGTCGCGCATGAGCGTGCTCAGTGTCTGCATCGCACCGGCTGCGGTGCCCATGCTCTGCACGCTTTCGTTGACCTTGCTGATGAAGGTGTCCTGCGATCCCTCGATGGTGCGCAGGTGGCCGTCGATCGAGCCGGCGATGTCGGTGTACGACTTGGCGCTCTCGGACAGCACCTTGGTCGCCGCGCCCAGGTCGGACGTGACTGCCACGAAGGTGTGCGTGCTCGACTGGTAGGTGCCGAAACTCTTGGCGAAGTCCTCCACACTGGACCGGAACTTGTCCACCAGCGGCGCCATCTGGTCGTTGATCAGCGCGCGGTCCTCGGTGACCGCCTGGT
>CBIMJO010000201.1:0-10210 GCA_966244135.1 uncultured Actinocrispum sp.
CACGGCCCGCTTTCCAGAGGCGTCTCCCTCATGCGGTCCCTTGTGCCTGAGAGGTTCCGGGGAGGAATTGCTCCTTCGGCGCCGGAGAAACCGGTCTCTCCCGCGTGAGATCAGCGACTACCCGCAGAGGATACCGCGCTGGCGGTCAAGCAGAGATCATCTGGGGTTCAACTCACGCTGCGCGCGCGTCGCCGGGCGGACAGCTCGTCGTCATGCGGGATCAGCTCGGCGCCGTCGGCCCGCTCGGCGGGGAACTCGTGGATGGTGCCGCTGATCTCCCGCATGGCGCCGCTGACCGCGATCCCGAACACGCCCTGGCCGCCTTGCAGCAGGTCCACGACCTCCTCGGGCGACGAGCACTCGTAGACGGTCGTCCCATCGCTGAACAGGGTGATCTTCGCGAGGTCGCGGACGCCGCGCCGGCGCAGGTGGTCGACGGCGACCCTTATGTTCTGCAGCGACACCCCGGTGTCCAACAGGCGCTTGACCACCTTCAACACCAGGATGTCCTTGAACGAGTACAGCCGCTGGCTGCCCGATCCCTGGGCCGTGCGGATGGACGGGGCGACCAACCCGGTGCGCGCCCAGTAGTCCAGCTGCCGGTAAGTTATGCCCGCGATCTGGCACGCGGCGGGACCACGGTAACCGACCAGTTCGTCCGGCAGTGAGGCATCCGGGAACAGCTCGCCCTGTTCTCCGGCGTCCACGCCGCCGAGCGGACTCTCGGGCCGATGCTCCACCATCACGCCTGCCTCCCATCGTTCCCGGCGCCTGCCCCCAGGACGGGCCTAGCCGGGGTCATGAGCATCCGACGCCGATCCGCCCTTACTCAGGTGGATCGTCGTCGTTGGCTCTTCATTGACGGTAGGACGGGAGGGCACCCCGGTCAACGCGACGCGCGGAGAGCGGGTGACGTGGTACACACCACTCGAAGGTTTGAAACCCGTTCAGCGGACGACCTGCGGCGTGCGGTCAGGTGTCCGCTCCCCTAAAATCCTCCGGCGACACCGAGTCGAGGAACTCGCGGAACTTCTCCACCTCGTCCTCCTGCTCGTCGGGGATGATCAGGCCCGCCTCGGCCAGCACCGAGTCCTCGGCATGGATCGGCACCCCGATCCGCAGCGCCAGCGCCACCGAGTCGCTCGGCCGCGCGGACACCCGGATGTCCCCGTCGAACACCAGCTCGGCGAAGAACGTGCCCTCGCGCAGGTCGGTGATCCGGACCTGTTCCAGCTCGCGGCCCAGCGCCGCGATGACGTCCTTGAGCAGGTCGTGGGTCAGTGGCCGCGCGGGCCGGACTCCCTGCTGTTCCAACGCTATGGCGGTCGCCTCGACCGAGCCGATCCAGATCGGCAGGTAACGTTCGCCCTCGGTCTCGCGCAGCAACAAGATCGGCTGGTTTGCGGGCAGCTCGACCCGCACGCCAACGACGCGCATCTCGCTCATCGGCCATCGCCTCCCTGGAGCACGCTCGAACCGCGACGACCCCCGCTGCCTTGAGGATCGCGCATCGTCATCTTTGACGCTACCCGCCATCCGGGCCTCACGCTTGATGTCCCATGCAACCAGATCGATCACGATCGGCCCACCATGAGCACGTCACACCCTATTTCACACAACCGTTTCGCGCCCGGAACGAAACCCGCGGGAATGTGCGGGCCGGGCGACCGGAAACGCGTAACGGCTCGTCAGCGGCCCGATGCGACGCTGGGTCACCACGCGTGTACACATTGGTTCGGCATGAATCTGCCGTGTGCGCGAATGTCGTTTTCCCCTAAGGGTTTTCGTGTCCGGCGGGCAAAGCAGGACCGCGGACCGGAGTGTGCACCCCGGTCCGCGGTGGCCAACTGCGGGCCTTGCCTGGCACTGGGCGATCCCGGAGGTCACCCAGTGCATATCCGACCTTGCTACGCCTGGCTGCCGGTCAGGAACACCAGCCGGAACTTGCCGATCTGAACCTCGTCGCCGCCGGCCAGCACGGCCTGGTCGACCGGCTCGCGGTTGACGTAGGTGCCGTTCAGGCTGCCCACGTCGATCACCACGAAGTCCCCGCCCTCGCGGCGGAACTCCGCGTGCCGGCGGGAGACCGTGACGTCGTCGAGGAAGATGTCGCTGTCCGGGTGGCGGCCCGCGCTGGTGGTGTCCCGGTCCAGCAGGAACCGGGAGCCCGCGTTGGGCCCACGCTTCACCACGAGTAGGGCCGATCCGGCCGGCAGCGCGTCGATCCCGGCGACGGGTGGCTCCGGCTGGGCAGGCGCCTCGCCACGCTCGACATCGGCGAGGAAGTCGGCCCGGAAGACGGAGGTCCGCTCCGGAGACTGCTCCGGCGGAACGCCGGGTCCGTCGTTCGTGCTCACCTGAGCTCTCCTCCTGCTGTGCTCGCTTGTTCCAGCAAACGTACCGTGCTCCCCGTACGGCGAAGCGGCTGGTCCCCGCTTACGCCGAAACCAGCTGAAGATCTTTCTCATGCCTGACCGGTGAGCCCGGCGTACCCGGCCGCGTCGAGCAGCCCGGCCAGCTCGCCCTCGTCGTCGATCCTGAGCTCGAACATCCAGCCCTCGCCGAACGGGTCGGAGTTGATCAGCTCGGGCGAGGCGTCCAGCGCCTCGTTCACCGCGGTGATCTCGCCGGCCACCGGCGCGTAGATCTCCGACACGCTCTTGGTCGACTCCACCTCGCCGACCGGGTCCTTCGCGGACACCTTGGCGCCCACCTCCGGCAGCTGGACGAACACCACGTCGCCCAGCTGGTCCTGGGCGAAGTCGGTGATGCCCACGCGTACCGTGCCGCCAGCCTTGCTCGCGATCCACTCGTGCTCAGGCGTGTACTTGAGGTCCTCCGGCGTCACGTCCCCGTCTCCTTCTCCGCTCACCGACAGCCATGTCGGCTGTGAGCTTAGAGTGGCCTGACTCGCCTGATCGCGGTGACCGCCTGCAAGACGTAGATCAGGCCGGACCAGACGTACAGCACGACGCCCCAGACGGTGAACGCGTAGGCGATCGGCCGGGCCACGTCGGCCACCGACGAGCCGAGCTGGGCGAGCAGCAGGAACGGGAACGCGTACAGCAGCACGAAGGTCGCGCCCTTGCCGAGGTAGAGCACCTCCGGCGGGCCGTATCCCTTGCGGCGCAACAGCGGCAGGCACACCAGCACGGCCAGGTCGCGCGCGATGACGATGACCACGACCCACAGCGGGATGATGTCGCGCAGCACCAGCGCGACCATCGCGGCCAGCGTGTAGAGGCGGTCGGCCAGCGGGTCGAGCATCGCCCCGAACCGGCTCATCTGGTTCAGCCAGCGGGCGATCTTGCCGTCCAGCCAGTCGGTGATCCCGCTGACGACGAACACCACGATGGCCCAGCCGTCCTCCTGCGGGCCCAGCAGCAGCCACAGGAACAGCGGAACGCCGGCCAGCCGCAGCACGCTCAGCGCGTTCGGCACCGTCCAGATCCGGTCGCCCTCGGCCACTTGTCCCCTCCCCTGAAAAACCCCTCGCGAGTGCTTCGGTGAGTTCTCACTCGCAAAGCACTCACGAGGGGTGACGTGGGGGAATGCTAGCTGGCCCGGCGGGTGAGGCTCCAGCCGCGGGTCTCCAGCTCGGCACTCGTGAAGGCGATGGGGCGGCCGCGGTCGTCACAACCCACCCAGCGGGCCCGGCCGAGGCCTGACTCGAGGACGTAGGCGTGTCCCTTGCTCCACACGACGCTGCACGGTGTGGTCGGCAGGTGCGTCGTGGACAGCGGGCGCTGCTGGGTCTGACTGGACGTTTCGGGTTCTGCCTCGTGGTTCATGTCCCCCACCTCCGTAAGGGGTGTCGCCTACCGGAGCCGCTCCGTTAGCCGTGGGATAGATCATGCGACAGGGTTCCCATTGCCATTCCCACTTATGCGGTGTATGGCGCTCATCGGCGTCCTTCGAGCGCCGAGCTGTCGAAGATCATTTACCCGGAACGATCGGAGATGGGTCGCCGTCCGTCGTCCGCTGGTCGCCCAGCGGTCACTTCGATATCGGTCCGGCTGACAGTTACCAGGTCAGCGGGCACAGCGCCGCTCTCCCCCGCGGTCGCGGCCAGTTCTGCGCCGACCGGTTCAACGGCGGGCCTGGCGTTGCCGCCCAGCCAGGAGGCGATCGCGGCGATCACACAGGCCGCGATGGCGAACCAGAACGCCACGTGCAGGCCGTCGGCGAACGGTCCGGTGATCAGGCTCGGGAAGAAGCTGCGGCCGGTGAGGTAGCTCACCTGGTCCGGCGGCAGCTGGTGCAGCACCGGGCCGAGCAGCTGCTGGATCGGGTTGTAGCCGAGGAACGCCGCGAACAGCACGGCCACCGCGGGCAGCTGGGCGACCTGGGCGGCGTCGGCGGCCGACACCCCGTGCGCGGTCAGCCCGGTGGTCATCGCGCTGGGCAGGGTGGCCGACAGGCCCGTGATGATCAGGCTGAAGAAGATGCCGATGGACAGCACCATGGCCGCGTTCTGGAAGGTCGCGCTCATGCCCGCACCCGCGCCCCGGGCGTTGCCGGGCAGGCTGCTCATCACGGCGGCGCGGTTGGGCGAGGAGAACATGCCCATGCCGATGCCGTTGACGACCAGCAGGACGGCGAACACCAGGGAGTTGAAGTTCACCGGCAGGATGGTCAGCGCGAAGAAGGTCAGGCCGGTGATGACCATGCCGCCGGTGGCCAGGCCCCGGGCGCCGATCCGGTCGGACAGCACGCCGGCCAACGGCGCGGCCAGCAGGAAGCCCACGGTCATCGGGACCATGTAGATACCGGCCCAGAGCGGCGTCTCCTCGAACGAGTAGCCGTGCTGCGGCAGCCAGATGCCCTGCAGCCACATGATCAGGATGAACTGCAGGCCACCGCGGCCCAGCGAGGCCATCAGGCTGGCGATGTTGCCCCAGGTGAAGGCCTTGATCCTGAACAGCGCCAGGTTGAACAGCGGGTTCTCCTGGCGGCGCTCGATGGCCACGAACCAGCCGAGCACCAGCACACCGCCGATCAGCGCGGCCAGCACCCACGGGTTCGTCCAGCCCATCGAGTGCCCCTCGTAGGGCTGGATGCCGTACGTGATGGCGACCAGGATCGCGATCAGGCCGACGGCGAAGGTGATGTTGCCGCCCCAGTCCATCCTGGACCGCTGCCGGATGCCGGTGTCGTGCAGCTTGAGGTACGCCCAGATGGTGCCGATCACGCCGAACGGGACGGACACCAGGAACACCCAGTGCCAGTTCACCGGGGCGAGCACGCCGCCGACGACCAGGCCGAGGAAGCTGCCCGCGATCGCCGCGACACCGTTGACGCCCAGCGCCAGGCCGCGCTGGTTGGCCGGGAACGCGTCGGTCAGGATGGCGCTGGAGTTGGCCATCAGGAACGCGCCGCCGATGCCCTGGACCACCCGCCAGCCGATCAGCCACCAGGCCGCCGCGTCACCGCTCATCCAGGTCGCCGCCAGGGCGATGGACGAGATGGTGAAGATCAGGAACCCCATGTTGTACATCCGCGCGCGGCCGTACATGTCGCCCAGCCGCCCGAACGTCACCACGAGGACGGCGGTGACCACCAGGAAGCCCATCATCAGCCACAGCAGGTAGCTGGTGTTGCTGGGCTCGAGCGGGTTGACCCCGATCCCCTTGAAGATGTCCGGCAGGGCGATCAGCACGATGGACGAGTTGATCGTGGCGATGAGCAGCCCCAGCGTGGTGTTCGACAACGCGATCCACTTGTAGTGCGGCCCCAGCTCGGCCAACGATTTCCGCTCCGCACCCCTGCGTGCCACCACAACCTCCTAGGAACGCCACGTACCCATGGAACGGTAGCCCAACTAGTTGCTTACGACAACTATCAAGTGTGTGACCAACCGCGCACAAGATCCGGTGGGACGCTGGGCCGGATGCGGACAAGTAGAGGCGTGATTCGAGCCATCGATGGCGCTTCGCTGGACCGGCCCGACCTGGTCACGGGGGATGCCCGGGCGGTGTTCGGGCGGCTGTTCGAGCTGCATGCCGGGCCGTTGCGGGGGTACCTCGCCGGGCGGGTGGGCGCGGACAGCGCGGATGACCTGGTCGCGGAGACCTTCGTGGTCGCGTACCGGCGGCGGGACAGCTACGACCCGCAGCAGGCCGAGATCCGCGGCTGGCTGTACGGGATCGCCAGCAACCTGCTGCGCAACCACGTCCGCCAGGAGATCCGCGGATACCAGCTGACCGCTCGGGCCGGCAACGACCGGACGGTGGCCGACGGACTGGACACCGCGGTCGCCGAGCGGGTGGACGCCGCCGCGCGGATGCGGCTGCTGGCCGGCCACCTGGCGTCGCTGAGCGAGCAGGAACGGGACGTGCTGCTGCTGACCTCGTGGGCGGGCCTGGAGCCCGCCGAGGTCGCGGTCGCCCTGGACATCCCGGCCAGCACGGTCCGCTCCCGGCTGCACCGCGTGCGCCAGAAACTGCAAGCCCTTCTCACCGAGGGAAACCGATGAAGGAACTGGACGAGGCCCTGAACATGCTGCATTCCGACGCCCGCAACGAGCCCGCATCGCTGGACAAGGCGCGCGAGAAGCTGATGGCGGAGATGAACGAGGCGCCCACGCGACGACCGCGCGTGTGGCCACGGCTGGCGGTCGCGGCCGCGGCGGCCGGTGTCGCCGCCGCTGGTGTGGTCGTATGGACCAACAGCGGCCAGCCGGCGCCATCTCCCCATGCGGCTCCAGGAGGAGCGTCGCCGCAGGTAGAGCTGCTGTCGGCGCCTCAGTTGCTGGAGAAGGCCGCCGCGGGTGCCGCCGCGCCCGCGGTGGCCGCCGGTCAGTTCCGGTTCATCGACGTGCACACCTCGGTGGTCTTCTCGAGCGTCACGCCGGTGCCGGTCGGGTCCACCGCCACCCCGACGGGCTTCAGCTACCTGATCGAGCAGCGCGAGCAGAAGTGGATCCCGTCGGACTACCGGCAGGTGTGGCTGGACCGCCGGATGTGGCTGGGCGAGCCGAAGTGGGTCGGCGGCACGATGCCGCGGAACGAGACCACGCCGCCCAAACCGGCGGACTACGACACCGGCGACCGGAAGGGCGCGTGCGGCGACTTCTTCGCGAATGCCAAGGCCACGACGAAGAAGGTCTGCGGCGACCCGAACGACTGGGAGAGCCCGGCGTTCTACGACAAGCTGCCGCGGGACGTCGACGGCCTGTACGCCCAGATGCTGCAGCTGAGCAAGGCCAAGGGCGGCAAGCCGGACACCACGTTCCACGCCGCGTTGCTGGTCCTGCAGGAGGGTTTGATGCCCGCGGACGTGCAGCCGCTCTGGTACAAGGCGATGGCCAAGATCCCCGGCGTGACCGTGCTGGACCGCGCGGTGAACCTGGACGGCCGCACCGGCACCGCGCTGGGCTTCAAGAACGAGGCCGAGCAGCGTGAGCTGATCATCGACCCGGCCACCGGCGACTACATCGGCCAGCGCACGGTCGCCGGCGAGAAGCCGTACGACTCCTGGATCAAGCCGGGCACGGTCACCCAGCTCAGCTCGTTCACCGTCGGCGTCGCCACCAAGCTGGGCGAGCCCCCCGCGAAGTAACCCCAGACCGCCGCCGCGCCGCCGTCTCGGCGCGGCGGCACCCTGCTATGCCTTCAGCTCCGGGAAGTCGTCGTCGCGGAACTCGCCCGGCGCCCGATCGCCGGCATTCACCTCGTTCTCCCGGCCGCGCAGCTCCACCCGGCGGATCTTGCCGGAGATGGTCTTGGGCAGGTCCATGAACTCCAGCCGGCGGATTCGCTTGTACGGCGCCAGATGCTCGCGCGCGTATTTGAGAATGTCCCGCGCGGTGTCGGCGCTCGCCTCGACTCCGGCCGCCAGCACGACGTAGGCCTTGGGCACCGCAAGGCGAATCGGGTCCGGCGACGGAACCACAGCCGCCTCGGCGACGGCCTCGTGCTCGATCAGCACGCTCTCCAGCTCGAACGGTGAGATCCGGTAGTCCGAGGCCTTGAACACGTCATCGGCCCGGCCCACATAGGTGATGTAGCCGTCCGCGTCGCGGGAACCGACGTCGCCGGTGTGGTAGTACCCGCCGCGCATGGCCTCGCCGGTTCGCTCGGCGGAGTCCATGTAGTCCGTCATCAGGCCCACCGGCCGCGGGTCCAGCGACAGGCAGATCTCGCCCTCGTCGCCGGGTTCACCGGTCAGCGGGTCGATCAGCACCACGTCGAACCCCGGCAGCGCGCGGCCCATCGAGCCCGGTTTCACCGGCTGCCCAGGGGTGTTGGCCACCACGACGCTGGTCTCGGTCTGCCCGAAACCGTCGCGGATCGTGACGCCCCAGGCCTTCCGGACCTGTTCGATCACCTCGGGGTTGAGCGGTTCCCCGGCGCCGACGACCTTCGACGGCGGCTGCTGCAGCAGGGTCAGGTCCGCCTGGATGAGCATCCGCCAGACCGTCGGCGGGGCGCAGAAGGACGTGACCCCGCAGCGGTCCATCTGGGACATCAGCGCGACCGGGTCGAACCGCGTGTAGTTGTAGATGAACACGCACGCGCCCGCGTTCCAGGGCGCGAAAACGTTGCTCCACGCGTGTTTCGCCCACCCGGGCGAGGAGATGTTGAGGTGCACGTCGCCCGGCCCGAGCCCGATCCAGTACATTGTGGACAGATGACCGACCGGGTACGAGAGGTGCGTGTGCCGCACCAGCTTGGGCTGCGCGGTGGTGCCGGAGGTGAAGTACAGCAACAAGGTCGAATCGGCCGGGGTCGGCCCGTCCGGGCTGAACTCGATCGGGCACACGGCGGTGTCGTAGGACATCCACCCCTCGACCTCGTCGCCCACCGCGATCCGGTTGTACTCGCCCGGCACCGAGTCGAACTTCGGGGTATCCGCCGACCGGGTGATCACGTGCCCGATCTCGCCGCGCCCGACCCGGTCGCGCAGGTCCTCGGGTCCCAGCAGGGTGGACGCGGGGATGATCACCGCCCCGACCTTGATCGCGGCGAGGATCACCTCCCACAGCTCACCCTGGTTGCCGAGCATCAGCAGGATCCGGTCGCCGCGCTGGACTCCCAGTGCCTGCAACCAGTTGGCGACCGAGAAGGACCGCTCCGAAAGCTCCCCGAAGGTCCACTTCCGCTCGGAGCCGTCCTCCTCCACGATCCACAGCGCGAGCTCGTCCGCGGGCAGCGTGTCGAACCAGTCCAGCGCCCAGTTGAACTCCGCCGGCCGCGGCCACCCGAACCCGGAGCGCGCCGCCCCGTAGTCCTCCCGGTGTGCCAGCAGGAACTCACGTGCGGACTGGAACGTGGACACGGCGGTCTCCTCGGTGGGTCGCGGCGTTGGTACCCCAGCGGATACCAAGATTATTCTCCGGTGAACTCCGGATCGCGACGGTCGATGAACGCCTGGACGGCCTCGCCGAGGTCCTTGCTCGGCAGGAACGCGGAGTTCCAGGTGGACACATACCGCAGGCCCGCGGCCACCCGCGGCGCGCGGTCGTGGTCCAGGACGTTCTTGGTGCCCTGCACGACCAGGGGCGGGTTCTTGGCGATGTCGGCGGCCATCGTGCGCGCCGCTTCGAGCGCCGCGTCCTGGTCTGGGTACACGTCGTTGACCAGGCCGATCTTCTCCGCGCGGGCGGCGTCGATGTCCTTGCCGGTGTAGGCGAGCTCGCGCAGGTGGCCCTCGCCGATGATCCCGCTCAGCCGCTGCAGGCTGCCGATGTCGGCCACGATGGCGACCTTCACCTCGCGCACGCTGAACTTGGCCTCGGCCGAGGCGAGCCGGATGTCCGCGGCTGCGATCAGGTCGACGCCGCCGCCGATGCACCAGCCGGAGATCGCGGCGATCACCGGCTTGCGGCACTCGGCCACCGCGGTGACGGAGTCCTGCAGCCGGCGGACCTCGTCGAGGAACCTGGTGCGCGGCCCGGCGAGCGCGTCGCCGCCGATCAGCCCGGCCCAGCTGCCCATCATCGCGGGCAGGTCCAGGCCGTAGGAGAAGTGCTTGCCGCTGCCGGTCAGCACGATCGCCCGCACCGCCGGGTCGGCGTCCAGCTCGCGGAACACGACCGGCAGCTCGCGCCAGAAGTCCGGGCCCATCGCGTTGCCCTTGCCGGGGCCGAGCAGGGTCACCTCGGCGACGTGGCCGGACGTCTTGACCTGCAGTGAGACGAGAGTGTCTGTCATGCCCCCATCATGACCCATAGAAGTTACTGAGCGGTAACCCGTCCCCGGGTGGACTT
>CBIMJO010000202.1:0-10132 GCA_966244135.1 uncultured Actinocrispum sp.
TCCCGGACTGCGCGAGGACCCACGCAAGATGGCCGTGCTCGACGTCGTGTACCGCTGCCTCGGCGAGGGTGGCCGTCCGGTCAGGGCGTCTTGACCTGGGCCAGCCACCCGGCGGTCTCCTCGGCGGACAGGACACGGGTGAGCGTGATCGAAGGACGCATCAGCGGATACACCCTGCCGGTGTTCCAGCTGCGTTCGTAGGGCGGCGGGTCGAGGACGACCACGCGGCGGTCGTTGAGCAGCGGGATGTCGGCCGGGCGGCCTTCGTTCCAGATCCACTCGC
Source organism: uncultured Actinocrispum sp. (assembly GCA_966244135.1). GTDB lineage: Bacteria > Actinomycetota > Actinomycetes > Mycobacteriales > Pseudonocardiaceae > Kibdelosporangium. The sequence continues at coordinate 284 of CBIMJO010000202.1, forward strand.
CGAACGCGTCGACCAGGTTGAACTGGCCCTTGATCCCGTTGGCGGGCTGCAGGTCGCCGGTGGTCGCCGCCGCGACCCAGCCCGGCTCCGGTGGTGTGCCGGGGAGGTGGGGACCGATGAGCGTGGCGGCCAGGAGGGTGTGGAGCTGGAAGTTGTCGCCGATGCCGCCGATGGTGATCTCATAACCGGTGCCGGAGTCGCGGTGCAGCACGACAAGGGGTTCATCGTCCAGCACCAGCAGCAGTCCGTGCGCCCATTCGACGTCCTCGATGTGCTCACGGGCCGCGGCTACCGCGGCGGTGATCCTTTGCCTGTGCGGCAACGACTTTCGGGCGTTCTCGTTCTGCACCAGCACGAGCAGCGCGGGAATCCAGCTGCCGGCGGTGAACCAGGCTTCGGCGATCTCCGGGCCGACCCGGTCGAGCACCTCGCGAACCTGCTCCGGGCCGGGAAGGTCGCCGTCCCACAGTTCTGGCAGCCTGGCCGCCGTTTCCAGCCCGGCGGCGAGCCGCAGCACCACCGTTTCCACCACCGCGGACGGATCAGCACCCTGCTCGACGAGCGCGCCCGCGAGCCGCGCCAACGGCCCGCCGAGACCCAGCTGGATCTCAGCCAGAACCGGTGCGAGCACAGCGACTCCGGCGGTCAACTCGGTGGCATCCGCGCGGCCCACGCGCCGGGCGATCGCGTTATGGGCCGCGTCGAGCGCTTCGCTGTCGCGTTCCTGAACAGCGTGCACCGCGTCGGCACACAACTCGGCCAAAGTCTTCTTCCCCAGCATGGCGGGCAGAATACCGAGCCCGGGACGGCCGATCTTCAAACGGGATCCGCGCTGCTGGCGAGGGCTGGCGTGGGCGGGAATCGTGACTACCATCACAGTCATGGACTACGAAGACGTCGTCGTGACGTTCACGACGGACAGCAAGCAGCTGGCCTGCACCATGGCGGCCGAGGTCGCCGACACCGAGTTCTCCTGCTGCGCGCACATCGAGGGTCCGATCCGGCGCGTTCACCGCTGGCACGGCCGCAAGCACGCCAGTGAGCAGTGGCGGGTCGAGATCGAAGCCACCACCGAGTGCGCCGAAGCGTTGGTCGAGCACATCAAGGACCACCACGGTCACGAGATGCACGATCTGGTGGTGACCGGGAACGTACGGCACCTGGCAGGCCAGCCGAGCGACTGACGTCGCGGCGACGCAACACCACCCGCCGGCCCGGGACCCGGGCCGGTTACCTGCTGCCGTGTTTCGTTGGCGGGGTTGAGAGAAGGTCTGCTGCTGGGGTGGGGCGGCCCAGGTGGTAGCCCTGCGCCTGGTCACAGCCGAGGTCTCGCAGGATGTCGAGCTGGTGCGGCTGTTCGACGCCTTCGGCGATCACGCTGAGGTCGACGGCGTGGGCCATGGCGATGATGCTGGTGACGATGGCCTCCGCGTCCTTGGACCGGCCGAGCCCCGCGGTGAACGACTGGTCGATCTTGAGGGTGTCCAGCGGGAGCGTCAGCAACTGGGCGAGCGACGAGTAGCCGGTGCCGAAGTCGTCGATGGCCAGGCCGGCGCCGAGGTCGCGCACTGCGGCGAGGGCGCGGGTGGCGACGGCGGGCGCCCGCATGAGCGCGCTTTCGGTGATCTCCAGGCAAAGCGCGCCGGGCGGGATCCCCGCGGTCTCGATCGTCTCGCGGATCGCGGGCACGAGCTGCGGGTCGTCGAGCTGGCGGGCGGACAGGTTCACCGTGAGGTGCAGATCGGGGAACCGGCCGGCCCGCAGGTCGCGGATCTCCGCGGTGGCGGTGCGCAGCATGTGCGCGCCGACGATGTTGATCAGGTCGCTGTCCTCGGCGATGGGGATGAACTCGCCGGGAGAGATCAGGCCGTAGCGCGGATGTGTCCAGCGCAGCAGGCCTTCGACGGTGGTGGTGCGGCCGGTGCGGAGATCCACGATCGGCTGGTAGGCAAGCCACAGCTCGGCATTGCCGGGGGCCTGGCGCAGATCCTGTTCCAGCTGCAACCGGCGCTGGGTGTGTTCGCGCAGGTCGACGTCGAAGAACGCGTACCGGCCGCGGCCCTGCGTTTTCGCTTGGTACATCGCGAGATCCGCGTCGCGCAGCAGTTCGCCGCCGTCGCGGTCGTCGTGCGGTCCGGCGATGACGATGCCGACGCTCGCGTCGATGTGCAGGTTGCGGCTGTCGACGGCGATGGGTGCGTTGAGTGCGCCGCGGATGTGTTCGGCCAGCGCCACCGCGTCGCCGGGATCGGTGATTCCGTAGGCGATGACGGCGAACTCGTCACCGCCGAGCCGGCCGATCACGTCCCCGCGGCGCGCGCTCCGGCTCAGCCGCTCGCCGATGACGCGCAGCACCTGGTCGCCGGTGCTGTGCCCGAGCGAGTCGTTGATGACCTTGAACTTGTCCAGGTCGATGAACAGGACCGCGGTCGATCCCGGGCGGTGGCCGCGGGTGGCCGGGTCGAGCCGGTCGATGGCCACGGTCCGGTTGAACAGGCCGGTCAGCGCGTCGTGGGTGGCCTCGTACTCCAGCCGTTCGTCGATCATCCGCTGCTGGGTGATGTCGGTGAACGAGATGACCACGGGCCACGGCGCGGTGCCTTCCACGCTGAGGGCGTGGCAGCTGAGCGAAAGCCAGATGGTGCGCCCGTCGGTGTGCACGAGGCAGACGACCCGCCCGTTCTGTGGCTGTCCGCTGTGCCGCGTGAGGTGCCAGGGGTGCTCCGGCTCCGGGATCGGCCGGCCGGTCTCGTCGCGGAGTTCGGCCACGCGGGGCTCGCGGCCGACGACGTTGTCCAGGCGGATCCGCAGGATGCGCTCGGCGGCGGGGTTGACCGACTCGACCTGACCGGTCGAGCCGAGCACGATCACACCTTCTTCAAGGGCGGCGACCACCGTGGTGAAGTGCTGTTCGGCGCGCCTGCGCGCGGTTTCGTCCGCGCAGATCAGCACGTAGCCGTCGGCCATGGGCGCGACCGACACGCGCACGGCCAGCGCGTTGCCGCCGGACCTGCGGTGCACGGCCTGGTCCACTCCGCCGGCCTCGAGAATGGCCGCGGGATCCAGGGCCGCGCCGACGACATCGCTGATGGGTTGCCCGATCGCGTCGGACGCGAGGTGGCCGTACACCGCCTCCGCCGACGGGTTCCAGCTGGTGACAACGCCGTCCGCGGTGGTCGCGATGAGCGCGTCGCTGATGTGGGACACCAACGCGGCCTGGAAGTTCAGCGCCGCCGCGGCCGCCTTCTGGGCGGTCACGTCCCGCATGATCACCTGGAACGCGGGCCGGCCCTGCCAGGTGGTGTGCACGGAGACCGACTCGATGTCGGTCGTGCCGCCGTCGAACCGGAGCAGAACGGCCTCGGCCGGATCGGTCATCGCGCCCGGCACGGTCAGCCGGGAGATACGGGCCAGCATCTGCGGAACCGAGGCGGGGTGCACGAAATCGGTGATCGGCCGGCCCACGATGTCGGCTTCCGCGCCGGCGCGCACGAACCGGACCGCGGCGGGATTGGCGTACACCAGCCGGCCGTCCTGGTGCACGACGATGGCCTCCGGGCTCAGCTCGACCAGCAGCCGGTACCGGTCGGCGAGGTCGGTCAGCTCCTGCTGCTGGGTGTGCCGGCCGGTCACGTCGGTCGCGATGCCGACCAGGCCGTGGCTGTCCGGGCGGGTGGACACCCCGGCCCGGAACCGGATCCAGCGGGTGCTCCCGTCCGGGGCAGCGCACTGCTGTTCCAGTTCGAAACCCTGCCACACGGGAGCCCGCTCCGCGGCGACGGTCAGCGGCGCGATCAGTTCGGTCAGCCGGGCGGTGACCAGCTGCTCGGGCGCGCCCGCCATGCCCAGCATCTCGGCCAGCCCGGGCATCCAGGTCACGTCCTGGGTGGCGAAGTCGAACCACCACACGACAGCGGCGCCCGCCGACAACGCCAGCTCGACGATCAACTCGTGGTCGCCCCTGGCGTCGCTTAGCAGTTCGTTCACGTGCTGGCCCATAGACCCGATGTCTCGTCCCATCCGCCGCGGGGTGACCATTGTGGAGTCTTACTACATCGCTGGGGCAGAGCCCACCATTCCAGCTCGGTGTGCCGGTGACGTTATATCCGCTGCCCGGCCGGGAACATAACGAGGGGCGGGGCCGTGACCTCGCGCGGATACAATAGGCGTTACAGGCGTACGGGTTCATCCAGCTCACAACGCTGTCTTCGGCGAATCGATGATCACGATTCCGGGGTAACTGGTGGTGTCAGCCCTCGAGATGAGAGGGAGCGGAAGATGGTCGGACACGGCTTGGGAATCTGCGGAATCGGTGCCGTCAGCGGGTACGGGTGGGGCCGCGAGCCGCTGTGGAACGGGCTGGTGAGCGGGAAACCCGCGGCCACGATGGCTTCCGGTCTCACGAAAGACCCTGGTGAGACCGTGTGGGTGGCGCGGGTGCCACCGGGCGGCGCCCAGCAGGACGGCCCGAGCCGGTTCGCCCGGGCCATGCACGCCGCCGCGCGTGAGGCGATCCAGGACGCCGGTGACCGTGGGTGGCGGCCGGGGCGGCGGGTCGGCCTCCTGCACGCGGTCGTCCTCGGCGAGGTCGACCTGTGGCGCGATTTCTACATGACCCGCGGTAGCCGTTTGTCAGTGCACGAATACCTGGCGTTGATGCCCTCGACGCCGATGTCCACGCTCATGCAGGAATACGGGTTCCACGGGCCGGCGATGAACGTCTCGGCGATGTGCGCCTCCGGCAACGCCGGCCTGCTCACCGCTAAGGGCTGGCTGGACGCGGGCATCGTCGACGACGTGGTCTTCGTCGCCACGGACCTGTCGCTGACCTTGGAGAACGTGCTGCATTTCGTCGAGCTCGGCGTCGCGGTCACCGACACCGACCCGCTGGACGCGTGCCGCCCGTTCCAGCAGGGCAGCAGGGGGTTCATCATGGGGGAGGCCTCGGTGGCCTTCGTGCTGTCCGCGCGGGCCAACCGGCCCTATCTGCACATGCTCGGCGGCGCCATGTCGCACGACGCCTACCACGTGACCTCGATCGACCCGCAGCTCGCGCACATCACGGACTGCTTTCACGACGCGTTGGCCAACGCGGATGTGCCCGCCTCCGCCGTGCGCTACCTCAACGCCCACGGACCAGGGACCCAGCAGTGCGACCATGCCGAGGCGGCCGTGCTGGACCAGTTGTTCCCGGGCGACACCAACGTCTACTCGGTCAAACCGCTGACCGGGCACTGCCAGGGCGCGGCGTCCGCGATCGAGATCGCGGTGACCGCGCTGGCCTACGACCGGGGCCTGATCCCGGCGCCACCAGCCGTCGCCCCCGCACATCCACGGCTGCTCAGCGGACCCACACCCATCGACGACGGCGTCACCGTCAAGTCCTCGCTGGGCATGGGCGGCCACAACTCCGTCGTCGTCCTCGCGCCACCCGCGTGAGCTAGTGCTGTGACCGGATAGGTTCACCGACTCGACGGCCCAGCTTCGCAGTGATGTCCAACAGCGTCGGCCGCACGGACCGAAAGACCCAAGTACAACCCGGTACGAGGGCCTTCCGGCCGCACGCCCAGCGGAAACCTGGATCCGCCGATAACACGGCAAACCTATCCGGCCACAGCACTAGAGGTCGCGGGACCAGGTCTGGCCGGTCAGGTCATGGCCGAAGCTGTGGTGTTGCTCCTGGTCGACCAGCTGGAACCCGTGCCGCTGGTAGATCCGCCTGGCCGCGGCGAGGACATCGTTGGTCCACAATGTGATGCGGCGGTACCCGGCGTCGCGGGCGAAGTCCAGGCAGGCAGTCACCAGCCGGTCCCCGGCGCCGCGCCCGCGGGCCTTGGGGTGCACCAGCAGGATCCGGAGCTGGGCCAGGTCCTCGCCCGCGGCGACCAGGAACACGCAGCCCACGCGCTCACCGCCGACCTCCGCGATCCAGGCCGCCTCCCGGGTCTCGTCGTGGTCGGTGGCGTAGTCGGCGACGATCTTGGCCACGAGGGTCTCGAACGACGTGTCCCAGCCGAACTCCTCGCGGTAGATCTCGCCATGCGCCTGGACCACCCAGCCCAGATCGCCCGGCTGCCCGAGGCGGCGGACGACCAGCGGCTGGTCGTCCGCCAGGGGTTCGCTCAGTGCGATGGACATGGCCGGCTCCCTCTTGTCTACTGAAACGACTGTTTCAGTAGACTGCACCCATGCACCAGTCGTCCGCAACCCCGTCCGCCCGTGAGGCCGAACTCCTCGAGGCCGCCTACGAGTACGCGCTCACCCACGGACTGGCCGAACTGTCGCTGCGGCCACTGGCGAAGGCGATCGGGTCGAGCCCGCGGGTGCTGCTGTACCTGTTCGGCAGCAAGGACGGCCTGGTGCGGGCCTTGCTCGCCCGCGCTCGCACCAGCGAACTGACGCTGCTGGCCGGTTTCGGCACCGGTCAAGGGTTGCCGCAAGTGGCGCAGCGGTTGTGGGCGTGGCTGTCGGCGGCCGAACACCGTGCGCTGCTCACGCTGTGGCTGGAGGGATACGCCCGTTCCCTGGTGGAACCCGATGGTGCGTGGGCGGGCTTCGCGCGAGCGACAGTCGAGGACTGGCTCGGTGTGCTCACCGCCGCCCAACCGGCGGACATCCGGGACACCGATGAGGGGCGGGCGCAGTGCACGGAGATTCTGGCGCTGCTGCGGGGTGCCCTGATCGACCTGCTCGCCACCGGGGACGTCGACCGCACCAGCGCCGCCGTGCGGCGCGGGCTGCAACCGTGATGCCTGGAGCACATTCGCGCTTGACCATCCACAGTGGCCCGGTTACCCCTTGTGACGCAGGGCACGAGGGATGGAGGCTAGGTGAGGCGCGAGCTCAGCTGGGCTGTCCTGGGGGTGTCCGGGGCGCTGGCGATCGCTGTGACAGTGGTGCTCAGCACCGGCTCGCCGGAGGAAGCCGCCAGTCCCAAGATCATCGTACCGACCGCAGATGACTCGGTGATCGACCTGCCCCAGCCCTCGACGACCCGGCCGTCCACGGATTTCATCCACGCCTCGCCGTCCACGGGCGTGCCTGTGACGTCCGTCCAGCCACCAGTCACACCCAAAACGACAACCCCGCCGCCACAACCGCGCGGACCGGCCATCAACCTCGCGCTGGGCAAGCAGGTCAGCGTGATCGGGTCCCAAAATGGCTACCCACCGAACAACGCCACCGACGGCAACCCCAGCACCTACTGGGAGAGCACGAACAACGCGCTTCCGCAGACCATCACGGTCGACCTCGGCGCGCCTGCCACGTTCAACCGGATCACCTTGAAACTACCGCCATCCCCCGACTGGGGTTCGCGGGTCCAGACGCTGACGATCTCCGGCGGGTCCGCGACCGGCGGCTACAGCACGCTTGTCACCTCCCACGGCTACACATTCGATCAGGCCGCCGGGAACACGGCGTCCGCCAGTTTCGCGACCACCACACAACGTTTCGTCCGGCTGACCATCACCGGCAACACCGGCTGGCCCGCCGGGCAGGTCGCCGAACTGGAGATAACGGCGGCCTAGTCAGAGAAACAAGGGGATCGGGTTCAGGTCCTCGTAGGGTGTCGGCTTGGCGAGCCGGCCGAGCCGCACCGGGACATCGAACAACCGGCCGGACGTGAACCGCGCCCAGAATCCGCGCATGCCCGGCACGATCACCTTCACCACGGGTAAGCCGATGTCCGGCCGGGCCTGGTCCAGCACGAACACCTCCAGCCCGGCTTGCTCGAGCTTCTCTTGCACGTACCGCCGAGCGTTGTCCGTACTGCGACTCGACAGACATCGAGCAGGCCAGCGCTTTCGGCGGCAGCGTCTGCAAGATCCCGTTCAGCTGCCGGTCCTGCGGGTCGTGCTTCGACCTGCTGCGGTCGTCCTGCGCCACGGCGCACAAACGGCCCGAGTGAGGAGAGACATCATGCGACTTGCCGGAGGACTGCCGTGATCACCGGTGCGAGCAGGGGACTGGGCAAGGCCATCGCGGCTCGTTACCTGGCTGAGGGGGCGTCCGTGGTGTGCGGGGCCCGCAATCCCGGTCTGGCCGAGCTGGCGGATGTCGACGACCGGCTCCGGTTCCACCAGGTCGACGTGACCGAGCCGAGTTCGGTCGCCGAGCTGATGCAGTACACAGTGGACACTTTCGGCCGGATCGACATCCTCGTCTCGAACGCCGGGGTGAGCCGGGACGGCCGGGTGGAGCGGCTGCCACCGAAGGAATGGGACGAGATGGTCGCGACCAACCTGACGGGCGTGTTCCTGTGCACCCGTGAGGCGGTGCCACACATGAGCGCCGCCGGTGGCGGGCGGATCATCAACCTGTCGTCCAGTATGGCCACCCGGGTGGCCGTCGGCGCCGCGGGCTACTGCGCGACCAAGGCGGCCGTGGAGATGTTCACCAAGGTCTGCGCGATTGAGCTGGCCGGCAAGGGGATTCTCGTCAACTGCCTGGCTCCGGGGGTGATCGACGAGGGGATGGGCCACGAGCTGGCGAGCAACCAGCGGGTGCGGGACGTCTACCGGAAGCGGTTCGCGCTCGGCCGGCCAGGCGAGGCCGAGGAGGTGGCCGACGCCGCGGTCTTCCTGGCCAGCGCGGAAAGCAGTTACGTCAACGGCCATGTGCTCGAGGTCAACGGAGGCTTGCTATGGGCGTGACCCAGGTATCGGCGGCCGTGGTCCACCTGGATGTCGACGACGGGATCGGCGTGATCCGGCTGGACCGCCCACCTGTCAACGCATTGGACGCTGCCGCACAGGCCGCCTTAGGTTTCGCCGCCGAGGAGGCCGCGCTCAGGACCGACGTCCGTGCTGTCGTGCTTTACGGCGGGCCCAAGGCGTTCTCCGCAGGCGCTGACATCAAGGAGATGGCCGCGATGTCCTATGTGGACATGATCGAGCACTCCGCACGGTTGCAGGGTGCGTTCACCACGGTGGCCGACATCCCCAAGCCCGTGATCGCTGCGATCACCGGCCCGGCCCTCGGCGGAGGTTGCGAACTCGCGCTCACCGCGGACATCCGGGTGTGTTCCACCGAGTCCGTGCTGGGCCTCCCGGAGATCCTGCTCGGTGTGATACCAGGAGCGGGCGGGACACAGCGGTTGCCCAGGCTGATCGGCATCGCCAAGGCCAAAGACCTGATCTTCTCGGGCCGCGCGGTCAGCGCGGAGGAGGCCGCGCATATCGGCCTCGTGGATCGTGTCGTCGGCGCAGCGAACGTGCTGCCGGAGGCGATGTCGATCGCACGCCGGTTCGCCGCCGGACCGGCGATCGCTTTGCGCGCAGCGAAAGCGGCGATCGACCGCGGCACGGCCGCCGATCTGGCGGCGGGACTGGAGATCGAGCGGTCACTGTTCGCCGGGTTGTTCGCCACCGAGGACCGGCTCACCGGGATGCGCGGCTTCGTCGCCGACGGTCCCGGCCGTGCCCGGTTCGCCGGGAGTTGACCGCTGCGGGTTCCGCCACCGTGCAAGTGGGCGTTATCCCCACTTGCACGGTGGCTGCGCGCTTTCGGCGGCTCAAGGCTGCGACTGTTGCTCAACCCCGGCCGCATCCGCGATGATCGCCTGACATCACGGATTCGCGCCCACCTGGTTCTGGTGGCGTGGAGCGAGTCGTTGGGAAGGCCGACGCCTCGGCCACCTCGAGGAAGCCGCATCCCTGTACCGCGAATGGCTCGCCGCCGACTGGCAGTCCTATAGCGGTGTGGTCGAGTCGTCGACCATGCTCGCCGGACTTTGCCGTTGCCCGCGCGAACGCGGGCTCCTCGCACCCGAGGCCGACAGGATCGAGCAGGCTCTAGTGCTGTGACCGGATAGGTTCACCGGTTCTCGACGGCCCAGCTTCCCGCTGG
>CBIMJO010000203.1:0-10121 GCA_966244135.1 uncultured Actinocrispum sp.
CGACCGACCCGTCGCTCGCACCCGACGGCCACCAGGTCGTGCAGGTGCTCGCGCCCTGCCCGAACCTGAGGACCGGCCGGATCGACTGGCCCCGGGTCGGCTCCGCGTATCGTGATGAACTTGTTGGCGTACTGGAAAAGCGGGGTCTCACCGGGTTCGGCGGCTCGATCCGGATCTCCGAACTGGTCACTCCGGCCGACTGGGAGGCGCAGGGACTCGGCGCGGGAACGCCATTCTCGCTGGCCCACACGTTTAGGCAGACCGGTCCGTTCCGTCCGCGCAACCTGGTTCCGCATGTGGACAACGCCGTGCTGGCCGGCTGCGGCACAACGCCGGGGGTGGGCGTTCCGCCGGTGGTGATCTCAGGCAAACTGGCAGCTCAACGGATCACCGGCGGTTCTTGACGTCCGGCGGTCCGTTGGCAGACTGGTGCGTACGCCACGGACAACGGGACGGCTGATGCGGAGACTGGGCGTCTTGCTGAGTGTGGTCCTGCTGTGCGCGGCGTGCACCGACTCGTCCGACGAAAACCCTCCGCCACAGGTCGCCAAGTTCTCCGCGCCGGACGCGCTCGCCGAGTCCACAGTGGACCTCAAAGGTGCCGGGGCGTTGCGGTACAACGGTTCGCTGACCGCGCCCGCGGGCGACAAGGTCACCCTGGACGTCACGGTGACCAAGGCGGGCGAGTCCAGCGGGCAGCTGACCGTGAACGGCCTGCCCGCGAACATCCTGGTCCTCGACCACACGCTGTACCTCAAGGGCGGCGTGGACTTCTGGCTCAAGCTGTCCGGGGTGCCCGACTCGACCGCGCCGATCATCGCCGACCGCTGGACGAAGACCCCGGGTGTGCTGCTGGGTGTCGACGTGGAACGGATCTTCGACACCGACGCGCTGGCCGCCTTGTTCGGAAAACCTGTCGGCGACGGCAGGAAGACGACGATCGCGGGCACCGAGGTGTACGAAGTGGAGACCGACGCGGGGTCGATCTTCCTCAGCGCGCAGTCGCCGTACGGGATCGTCCGGTTCGACCTGAGCAAGACCGGCAAGACCGATCCGACCAAAGTGCACGATCTGGCGTTCAACGTGTCCGACGCGACCAGCGACATGGCCGCGGTCTACCGGGACCTCGCCGCGCGGGCGGCCGAACTGGACGGTGCCTACGACCCGTTCATCGGCGTCAAGCAGGGCGAGTACCGGTTCGAGAGCTGCTCGGCGGCCAGCTGCGCGATCGTGGTGGAACTGACCAACATCGGCCGGTCCGCGGCGCGGGTGGCGATCAAGGCGACCTGGAAGGGTGAAGGCACCCAGATCGGCTCGTGCGAGGCCCGCACCGACGCGTTGCAGCCGGGCCAGTCCGGCACCGCGACCTGCACACTCGCGTCGCCGGAGTGGAACAAGTTCTTCCGCCGGGCCCAGTCCGTCCCCGGGCAGCATCCCTACGGGGCCGAGTGGACGGCGATGGCCCTGGTCACGCCGCCCGATCCGGCCGGCCTGCGGACGCTGGCGTCGTCCGCCGAGACCCCGGTGGCCAACCCGCAGGGCGACGAGCACGTGTTCGTGCTGCGTGACGACGCGGGTTCGTCGGACAAGCAGATCTGGAAGTACGGCGTGGCCAGCGGCGGCGACTGGCGCAAGGCCGCCGACGACCAGCTGAAGTACTGCCAGGCCAGCAAGGGCGTCAAGTGCGCGGTCGACCAGGTCGCGACCACCGGCGACCCCGCCTCCGCGCATGCCCTCGCCCGCCAGCTCGTGGACGCGTACAAGGGCCGGACAGGGGCCTGCCCGTCCGGCCAATGGGTTGGTTGCGCCAGGCCGTGACCTGCACGTGTAGAAGTCAACTGCTGAAGTTGACTATCTCGCCTTTTCTCTCACCGACGGACGAACTGCTCACCGAGTCCAACATCCGAAACGCCGCGACGCGATGGCCCGACCTGGCCGCCCGCCGTGACCTGGGCTCATTCACCACCGGCTGGACCGCCACCGGAGTACCCGCCCACGGCTCCCGCCTGATCAAGGTCACCTGACCGCACTGGGCCGCGCCCACCAGGACGCGGCCCAGTGCGTCGGTCAGTCGGTGCTGGTGAAGCGGTAGAGGCTGGCGTTGTCGTTGCCGTTGTTGAACAACGTCACCAGGTCGGTCCTGTGGTCGCCGTTGATGTCCGACGGCAGCGGCACCACGGCGTTCCAGGCCCACTGAACCGGCTGGGCCGGGCCCAGCTGCCAGAGCACCTGCTTGGTGCGGGCGAACCCGGTGCCGTCGCTGGTCCAGGTCTGCACGCCGGCCTTGGTGTCGTCGCAGATGACGCCGATGTCGGACTTGCCGTCGCCGTTGAAGTCACCCGCGAACGGCTTGGCCGAGTCCCACTTGACGCCGCCGGTGCCCGAGTCCCACTTCACGTAGTTGAAGGTCAGGCCGGTTCCCGTGCTGGTCCAGGTGTGGATGACGGCGCGGTCGTCGGGCCACTTGTAGAGGACCGCCAGGTCGTCCTTGCCGTCCCCAGTCCAGTCGCCGGCCAGCAGCTTGGCGTTGGCCCACGCGAAGTTGTTGTCGTGCCACAGGACGTAGTTGAACGTGAACCCGGTGCCCGTGCTGGTCCAGGTGTGAATGACGCTCTCGGTGTCGCTCCACTTGTAGAGAACGGCCAGATCGTCCTTGCCGTCGCCATTCCAGTCACCCGCGGTGAATTTGGCGTTGGCGTAGGTGAAACCATTCGGCCCGGAATTCCAGGGCGCGTAGTTAAACGTGAAACCGATACCGGTGCTGGTCCACGTGTGAATCACGCTCTGGTTCGGGTTCCACGCGTACAGCACGGCGAGATCGTCCTTGCCGTCGCCATTCCAGTCGCCGGCCACGAACTGCGCGTTGTCCCACACGAAACCGTTCACGCCGGAATTCCAGACGGCGTAGTTGAACGTGTACCCGCTGCCGGTGTTGGTCCAGGTGTGGATGACACTCTGGCCGGCGTTCCACGCGTACAGCTCGGCGACATCCTCCTTGCCGTCGCCGTTGAAGTCGCCGGAGACCACCTTGGCCTTGTCGAACCACATCGAGTCGCGCCAGGCCTCCTGGCCGCCGGTGAACGCCTGTGTCTTCGTCGAGTCCTTGATCCACGCGGCGATGTCGTCGAGCCGGGTCTCAGTCGCGCCGTTGCGGGTCTCGGTCTCGCCGAAGCAGCCGCGCTGCCACGAGGCGCTGTTGATCGCGACCAGCTGGACCTGGCCGTTGACCTCGCGGAACGCCGGGCCGCCGGAGTCGCCGCGGCATGGGTCGGCGGCGCCGACGCGGAGGTTCGGGCCGTCGACGGACTGGACCGCGAAGTCGGCCGCGTGCAGCCGGTTGGGCACCCACTCGGTGGCTGTGCGGCCGTAGCCGGCCAGCTTGAGCAGGTCACCGGCGGCCGGCGCGGTGGTGGCGAGCGATGCGGGCAGGATGTCCCCGATCGGCGCGGACAGCTTGGCCAGCACCAGGTTGCGGTCGGCCCGCGGGACCAGCTCGACGATCGGCAGGACGTAGCCCGCGGTACTCGTCAGGTCGGTGCGGCCGACGGTCACGGTGGCCGCTTTCACCGGCGTCCCGGAATCGCCCTCCGGGAAACAGCTTTTCGCGGTGGCAACCCATTGCGGCGCCACCAGCACTCCGGAACACGCCCGAATTCCGGTCACATCGATCTTCGCGGTGAACCGGTAAGTGCCGTCCGGCACCTCCGAACCGCCACCTATTGCCGCACCAGGAGCCGCCGCGAGAGCACATATCGCAGCCGTCAATGCGAGCACGCCAAAAAGTCTTCGACGCATCAAAAGAACCCCCCAGGGAACGTGATTGCCGCCAGGACTGTAACCGGCGGAACTCCCCTCGCGCCAGACCCATCCGGCCGCACCGGGAGGCCCGGGTGCGAGGATTGCGCCCGATGTCAGCGATCGCAGCACCGTCCACCACCCGGTACGGCCTCACCCTCGGGCTCGTGCTCGCCGGGACCACGGCGATCAGCGTGGGCGCGTTCCTCAACGGCAACCGGGTGCTGTTCTACGCGGGCGCGGCCCTGGTGTTCTGGGGCTGGCTGCGGCTGCGCAGCGCCGAGCGGCGGCAGTTGCTGATCGCGATCGGCGTCGGCGCGGTCCCGCTGCTGGTGTGCCCGCCGATCCTCAGCCAGGACCTGTACATCTACATCGCCCAGGGCGCGATCGCGCACGCCGGGCTGGACCCGTACACGGTCGGCCCGTCGGGGCTGGACGGCGTGCTCACCGACAAGGTCAGCTGGGTCTGGGAGAACACGCCGTCGCCATACGGGCCGCTGTTCATCCTGCTGATGAAGAGCGTTGTCGCGGTCACCGGGCCGCACCTGTACGCGGCCGCGTTGCTGACGAAGCTGCTGATCGCGAGCGGGATGGTGCTGCTCTGCGCGACCCTGACCGGCCTGGAGCGGCACCTCGGCGGGTCCAACGCGCTGTGGCTGGGCGCGGCGAACCCGCTGGTCCTGGTGCACCTGGTCGGTGGCCCGCACAACGACCTGCTGATGATCGCGCTGCTCGCCGCGGGGACGTTGCTCGTGCTGGACCGCAAGCCGGTCGCCGGGTTCGCCGTGGTCGGGTTCGCGGTGGCGATCAAGATCACGGCCGCGGTGGCGTTGCCGTTCCTGGTCTGGGTCTGGGCCGCGCAGCTGCGCCGGCGCGGGTTCATCACGGCGGCGGGTGTCGGAGCTGTCGTGGTGGCGGCTGTTTTCGGGTTGTGCACGCTAGCCGCTGGGGTGAACTTCGGCTGGGTCAAGGCCCTCGGCGGTAACTCCCTGTTGATCCACTGGCTGTCACTTCCCACCGGTGTGGGTGAGTTGTTCGGCGTGATTCCCACCGCACGTGTGGTCGGCTGGGCACTGCTGGCGGGCATCATCGTGGTGTTGTGGTGGCGTTCCCGGGCGGGCGGCCCCCAGGCGATAGCCAATGCCGCGTGGGCCTTGCTGGCGACCGTGCTGCTGTCCGCCGTGACCATGCCCTGGTACTTCAGCTGGCCGCTGGTGCTCGCGGCCGGGTTCCGGTTCCGCCCGGCGATCGTCGCGGGCGCCTCGGCCTGGCTGGTGATCATCAACTACCCGAACGGGGACACCGGTCTCTACAACTGGTGGTGGGTGCTGCTGACGGCGGCGGTCGCCGTCGGCTTCGGATACCGGGTGCGTCGTGAGCACGCGTGAGCTCGACGCGGCCGGGATCACCGATCCGCAGCTCAGAGCCGCCTACACGGCCAGCCGCGCGATCAACGCCGGTCACGGCCGCACGTACTTCCTGGCCACCCGGCTGCTGCCGATCGCCGACCGGCCCGCCGTGCACGCGCTGTACGGGTTCGCCCGGATCGCGGACGACATCGTCGACGGCACCCTGCCCAAGTCCCAGCAGGCAGCGGAGCTGTTCTCGCTGGAACGGACCATGTGGACCGGCACGGACCCGGTGCTGCGGGCGCTGAAGGACACCGTCCAGCGCTACCGGATCGACCGGGACCTGTTCACCGACTTCCTCGCGTCCATGCGGATGGACCTGGACGTCACCGAGTACGCCACGTTCGACGACCTCGCCGAGTACATGCACGGCTCAGCGGGCGTGATCGGCCTGCAGATGCTGCCGGTGCTGGGCACGACCGGGCCGCGCGAGGAGGCCGAACCGTACGCCGCCGCGCTGGGCGAGGCGTTCCAGCTGACCAACTTCCTCCGCGACGTCGGCGAGGACCTCGACCGCGGCCGGATCTACCTGCCGATGGACGAGCTGGCGGCGTTCGGCGTGGACCGCGCGCGGCTGCGCTGGGTGCACCGGACCGGGCGGCCCGACCCGAACGTCCGGCAGGCCCTGGCCCACCTGGTCGCCCGCACGTACGCCGTCTACCGGCGCGCGGAACCCGGGATCGCGCTGCTGCGGCCCGAGTCGAGGCCGTGCGTCAGCACCGCGGCCACCCTGTACCGGCGGATTCTGGACCGGATCGTGGCCGCGGACTACGCGGTGCTGCACCGCCGCGCGGTCGTGCCGACCGGGCAGCGGCTCCTGGTCGCGCTGCCGGGCGTCACCCGCGCGGCGGGTCAGAACGCGAGGGCCTGGGCCCGGCGCTTGACCTCACGGCCGCGGTTGCCGCGCAGTGCCTCGATGGGCGTGCCTGGCAAGGACTCGTCCGCGGTGAACAGCCAGCGCAGGATCTCGCTCGGCGAGTAACCCGAGTCGACGAGCACCGTGATGGTCCCGGGCAGGCCCTTGACCACCTCGTTCTCGTCGGTCAGGAAGTCCGCGGGGACCAGCACTTCGCCCTTCCTGCGCACCGCGAGCAGCTGGTGGTCCCGGAGGGCCTGCTGCACCCGGCTGACCGAGCGGCCGATGCGGTCGGCCACTTCCCGCAGGGTATAAACCTCCACTGCCGGATCGAGCACATCTTCAGCAATGGGAATCGCACTCACAACTGAACACGATGCCACACGTCACACGTATGACAAATGAGGCAGTGTGGCCACGCGGACACTGCGGGATCTCCTACCATCGCACCCGTGGCGCAGAAGGGCGGGCTTCAGATGGCGACGTTGCTTGAGCAGCGTTACCGGGTCGACGCGCCGCTTGCCCGTGGTGGCATGTCGGCTGTGTACCGCGGCATGGACATGAGGCTCGAACGTCCGGTCGCGATCAAGGTGATGGACGAGCGGTTCGCCGAGGACCGCTCCTTCGTGGACCGGTTCGAGCGGGAGGCCAGGGCCGCGGCCAGCCTGCATCACCCGAACGTGATCGCGGTCCACGACCAGGGCTTCGACGGGGACCACGTGTTCCTGGTGATGGAGCTGGTCGACGGCGGCACCCTGCGGGACCTGCTGACCGAGCGCGGTCGGCTGCCCGTGCCGCTGGCGTTGAGCGTGCTGGAGCCGGTGCTGTCGGCGCTGGCCGCCGCGCACCAGGCGGGTCTGGTGCACCGGGACGTCAAGCCGGAGAACGTGCTGATCGGCCGGCAGGGCACCGTCAAGGTGGGTGACTTCGGCCTGGTCAAGGCCATGGCGAGCGCCGGGACGACCAGCAACAGCGTCATCCTCGGCACCGTTGCCTATCTTTCACCCGAACAGGTGACCACCGGCGCCACCACGGCGAGCGGGGACGTCTACTCCGCGGGCGTGCTGCTGTACGAGATGCTGACCGGCAGCCCGCCCTACGCGGGTGACACGCCGATCTCGGTGGCGTGGCAGCACGTGAACGACGACGTGCCGGCCCCCTCGCGGTCGGTGCCCGGGATCCCGCCGGCCCTCGATGAGCTGGTCCTGCGCGCGACCCGGCGTGACCCCTCGGTGCGTCCGCCGGACGCCGCCGCGTTCCTCAACGAGCTGCAGCGGGTCCGCAGCATCATCGGCGCCCCCAAGGTGCCGATCCCGCACTCGGCGCACGGGCAGACGACCATGCCCGGCACTGAGTTCCCGACGGTGCAGACCACCCCCGCCACCGTGCCAGGCGGGAACAACGGGACCAAGGCGATGCTGCGTCAGCCCGACGTCACTTCGCCGCCCACGGGCGTGCCAATTCCGCCGCCTCCTCCGGCGCAGCCGCCGCGACGGCCCAAGAGCGCCGGGCCCGCGCCTGCGCCGAAAAAGCAGCAGCCGCGGCGGCGGATCCCCATGTGGGCGATCGTCGCGGTGGTCCTGGTGGTGCTCGGCGGGCTCGGGTTCTGGATGTTCAGCGGGACCGAGAAGGTCAAGGTCCCGGTCGTGGCCGGGACGAGCGCGGCGAACGCCACCGAGGCGCTGAAGGACGCGGGCCTGGTCGCGCAGATCCAGAAACAGCGCAACGACAGCGTCGCCAAGGACAAGGTGATCAGCTCGACGCCCGCGGCCGGCGGCGACGTGGCCAAGGGCTCGACCGTGGTGCTGCTCGTGTCCGTCGGCCCGCCGGTCGTGCCGCAGGTCGACCCGGGCGCCACCGAGGACACGGTCCGCAAGGCCATCGAGGAGCAAGGTCTCAAGGCGGTCCGCGACACGTCGCAGGACAACTTCGACGACAACGTCGCCAAGGGCACGGTCCTCGGCGTCACCCCCAGCCCCGGCACGCAGCTGAAGTCCGGCGACACCGTCGGGATCTTCCTGAGCAAGGGCCCCGCCCCGCTGCAGCCGATCCCCGACGTCCGCGGCAAGACCGAGAACGACGCCCGCAACGCGCTGCGCGCCGCCGGCTACTCGGACATCCAGACGCAGACGACCTTCGACCGCAACATCGACGGCGGCAAGGTCATCTCGACGGATCCGTCCGCGGGGTCGACCCCGCAGGACAAGCGGGTGACGTTGCTGATCTCGAACGCGGTGACGGTGCCGGAGCTGCGCGGGAAGCGGGTGAACGAGGCCCGCGACCAGATCAAGGGCCTGGGCCTGCAGCTGGACGTCGTGGGCGTGTTCGGTGGCCGCGGTAACCGGGACGACGAGGACAAGCGGATCGCGTTCCAGGGCCCGCCCGCCGGGACCAAGGTCCAGAAGGGCTCAACCGTCCAGGTCGCCGTCGGCTTCTTCTAGCCGGGACGAACGTGCAACACACCCCGGCCCAAAGTGAGACACGTTGGTCCGGGGTGTGTTCTGCGTTCGGGTGGGCTAGCTGCGGAGCATCTCCGCGACCAGGAAGGCCAGCTCGAGGGACTGCTGGGTGTTCAGGCGGGGGTCGCAGGCGGTTTCGTAACGGTCCTGGAGGTCCGTGTCGGAGATGTCCTGGGCGCCGCCGAGGCACTCGGTGACGTCCTCGCCGGTGAGCTCCACGTGGATGCCGCCGGGGTGGGTCCCCAGGCGGCGGTGGACCTCGAAGAAGCCCTGGACCTCGTCGATGATCCGGTCGAAGTGGCGGGTCTTGTAGCCGGTCGAGGACTCGTGGGTGTTGCCGTGCATGGGGTCGCACTGCCAGATGACCTTGTGGCCGGAGGCCTCGACCTTCTCCACGATGCCGGGCAGCACGTCGCGGACCTTGTGGTTGCCCATCCGGCTGATCAGCGTGAGGCGGCCCGGCTTGTTGTGCGGGTCGAGGCGTTCGACGTACTCGACCGCGAGCTCGGGGCTGGTGCCGGGGCCGATCTTCAGGCCGATGGGGTTGGCCAGCAGCTCGGCGAACGCCAGGTGGGCGCCGTCCTGCTGGCGGGTGCGCTCGCCGACCCACAGGAAGTGCGACGAGAGGTCGTACAGCCTGGGCTCATCACGGCTGGTGTCCAGCCGCAGCAGCGCACGCTCGTAGTCCAGCAGCAGCGCCTCGTGGCTGGCGAAGATCTCGGTGTGCTCCAGCGTGTAGTCGTGCACGCCACAGGCGGCCATGAACCGCAGGCCACGGTCGATCTCGGCGGCCAGCGCCTCGTAGCGCTCGCCGGCCGGGGAGGTGAGCACGAAGTCCTTGTTCCAGTCGTGCACCTTCGCGAGGCCGGCCATGCCCGCGCCGGTCAGGGCGCGCAGGAGGTTCATCGCGGCACCGGCGTTCGCGTAGGCGCGGATCATCCTCGAAGGGTCTGGAACGCGGGCCTCGGGCGTGGCCACCAGGGAGTTGATGATGTCACCGCGGTAGACCGGCAGGCCCAGTGAGTCGGTGGCGTTGGACCGCGGCTTGGCGTACTGGCCGGCGATCCGGCCCACCTTGACCACCGGCATGCTGGCGCCGTAGGTGAGCACGACGGCCATCTGCAGCAGCGTGCGGATGTTGCCGCGGATGTGCGGCTCGGTGTTGTCGGCGAACGTCTCGGCGCAGTCGCCGCCCTGCAGCAGGAACGCCTCGCCGTTGGCGACCTCGGCGAGCCGGTCCTGCAGCCGGTCGATCTCGGCCGGCACGGTGACCGGCGGGACACTCTCCAGGACCGTGCGCACCTTGCGCACGGCTTCCGGGTCGGGCCACTCCGGCTGCTGCGCGGCGGGCCGCGCCAGGGCTTCGTCGAGGGCCTTGCGCATGTCCGGCGGCAGTGGGGGCAGTTCGGGAAGCGTGTCGATGGGCACGTCCACGGTCCAGTTCACGACGCCCAGGATAAGAGGTGCTCGCACCTTATTCGCCGTCAGGCAGGATTGGCGGCTATGTCCCCACTTCGCGGCACTACCCACTTGGACAGCGAAACCGCGAACCGGTTGCTGCAGACCGCCGTGGCCAACCTGCAGCGGGAGTACCCGGTGCAC
>CBIMJO010000204.1:0-10088 GCA_966244135.1 uncultured Actinocrispum sp.
TCACCGACGGGCACCATCGTCGGGTCGGCGACCGTGCCGGTGACCGGCGGCTGGAGAACTGGCAGGACGTCACGGGGACGATCTCCAACGCCCCGGCCGGAACCCAGAAGCTGTACCTGGTGTTCACCGGCACGGGCACCGGCGCACTGTTCGATGTGGACCAGTTCACCATGGGGCCCAGCGGCGGCCCGCAGCAGCCCGGCCTGATCTCGCAGGGACGTCCGGCGACAGCGTCCACTGTGGAGGAACCGAACGTCGCGGCCAACGCGACCGACGGCAACACCGCCACCCGGTGGGGCTCGCAGTTCACCGACTCGCAGTGGATCTCGATCGACCTGGGCTCGGTGCGCACCGTGTCCCGGGTGCGGTTGAACTGGGAGGCCGCCTACGGCCGGGGCTACCGGATCGAGGTGTCCCAGGACAACCAGAACTGGAACGCGGTCAACACGACCACAGCCGGTGACGGCGGTATGGACGACATCTCGTTCACCGCTGCACAAGCCAGATATGTCCGGATGTTCGGTACTCAACGGGCCACCCAGTGGGGTTACTCTTTGTGGGAGATGGAGGTTTACGGTGTCTAGCAGGATGCGGAGGGTCTCCCTTGCCATCGCCATCGCGCTGTCGCTGGTGGTCAGTGTGCTGACCGGCACCAGCCAGGCGGCCGACCCGCCGTACCGGGTCCTGGTGTTCTCCAAGACCGCGGGCTTCCGGCACGACTCGATCCCGGCCGGGATCGCGGCGTTCCGTTCGCTGGGCAGTGCCAACAACTTCACTGTGGACGCCACCGAGGACGCGAACGCCTTCACCACAGCCAATCTGGCCAACTACAAGGCCGTCGTGTTCCTGTCCACGACGGGTGACGTGCTCAATGCCACGCAGCAGACGGCATTCGAGTCCTACATCCGCGGCGGTGGCGGCTACCTCGGCGTGCACGCGGCCGCGGATACCGAGTACGACTGGCCGTTCTACGGCGGCCTGGTCGGCGCGTACTTCTCGTCACACCCGGCGATCCAGCAGGTGACCGTGCGCGTCGACGACCGCACACACCCTGCGACCGCTGGACTTCCGGCCGACTGGGTGCGCACCGACGAGCTGTACAACTACCGCACCAACCCCCGCGGAGCGGTGAAAGTCCTTGCCCGGCTGGACGAGTCGACCTACCAGGGCGGCACGATGGGCGCCGACCACCCGATCATCTGGTGCCAGCAGTACCAGGGCGGCCGGTCGTTCTACGTCGGACTCGGCCACACTCAGCAGTCCTACTCGGAGAACCTGTTCCTGGGCGTACTGCTCGGTGGCCTGAGGTATGCGGCCGGTGTGGCGCCCGCGAGCTGTGCCGGCAGCGACCCGAACCAGCCCGCGCTGCTCTCGCGGGGCCGTCCGACGCAGACCTCGTCGACCGAGAACGCCACGTTCCCGGGCAGCAACGCGGTCGACGGCAACACCGGCACCCGCTGGTCGTCGCAGTTCTCGGATCCACAGTGGATCTCCGTGGACCTCGGCGCCGTGAAGTCGGTGTCGCGGGTGCGGTTGCAGTGGGAGGCCGCTTATGGCCGCCAGTACCGGATCGAGGTGTCCCAGGACAACCAGAACTGGTCCACCGCGAACACGCAGACCGCGGGTGACGGCGGCACGGACGACATCTCGTTCACCGCGACCAACGCCCGCTACGTCCGAATCTTCGGCACGCAGCGCGGAACCCAGTGGGGCTACTCGCTGTTCGAGTACGAGGTGTACGGGGTCTGATCGGCCAGACCGAGCGCGTCGGTGACCTTTCTTTGCCAGTACGGGTCACCGACGAGCCCGGTGGCCCGGCGCATCGGCTGGGCCTCTTCGTAGAGCCGGAGGGCTCGCTCTCGTTGCCCGCGTCGCGCGGCCACGATGGCGAGCCCTTCGATCGCTGTAGGCAGGTTGTGCGGGTACTTCGCATCGGTGTGCAGCACCTCGCGGAACGCGTTTTCCGCTCTGTCCAACGCGTTCTGGCTGATCGCGATCCCGCCGATGACGTTCAGCGCCTCGGCCGCGCGGCTGACCGCCTTGCGGTCCCGGCAGATCGCCAGGCTTTCCTCGGCCAGCTGCATCGCGCGATCCTGCTCGCCCATCAGGGAATGCGACCACGCGAGGTGCGCGAGACAGGTCGCGGTGGCGATCGGCTGGTCCAGTTCCCGCACCAGCCGTACGCACTCGGTCCGGTTGCGCAGCGCCAGATCCAGGTACCCGGCCATTTGCTGCACGCAGCCCAGCGTCTGCAGGCAGTTGATGACCAGGTTGGGCTCGTCGAGCCCGCGGGCGATGTCGAGCGCCTCGGTGGCCGCGGCGATCCCTTCGTCGAAGTCGCCTTGGAACCCGGCCAGCCATCCCGCGCGATCCGTTGCCGCACAACGATCTCTGAGCGACCCCTCGGTCTGGTCGAGAGCGTCGCGCAGGACTTTGCGGGCGTCGGCAAGGAAGCCCTGGTTCGCGTCCGCCACGGACAAAGCGGTCGCCAGCAGCACGTGCCGCGAGTCGTGGTGCGTGCTCGTCCAGTCGCACGCGACCCGCAGGCTCGAGGTCTGTTCCGCCGCCTGCACCCGGATGTTGCGTGGCACGGACAAAGGCGTCGACACGAACGCCTCCGCCAGTCCGGCGAGCCAGTCCGTCAGTGCCTCGAACGCGCTGTCCTCCTCGCCCGCCTCGGTGAGCCTTTGCCTGGCGTACAACCGGATCGACTCCAGCAGCCGGAAGTCCGTTGTGGACCCGATCGGCGTGAGCAGGGATTTGGTCTGCAGCCGGGACACCATGTCCAAAGTGGTGTCCTCATCTGACAGGCACACCGCCGCGGCCGCAGCCAGATCGAACCCGCCCACGAACACCGACAACCGCCGCAGGACCCGTTGTTCGGAAGGCGCCAGCAGCTGGTAGCTCCAGTCGATGGCTTCGCGGAGGCTGCGCTGGCGGTTCGGATTCGTCCGCCCGCCCAGCACCAGCAGCTCGAACCGGCTGTCCAGGCGTTCGCAGATCTCGGACACCGACAGCATCGGCACCCAGCGCGCGGCCAGCTCGATCGCCAGCGGGATGCCGTCCAGCCGCGTGCACAGCGCCGCGACCGCGAACACATCCTCGAAGGTCAGCCGGAAGTCCGGGATCATCTCCTTGGCGCGGTCGACGAACAGCCGGACCGAGTCGAACCGCCGCAACGCGTTCGGGCTCAGCTCCCGGCCATTGTCCGGAATGGACAGTCCGTCCAGCCGCAGGATCACCTCGCCGGTGATCCGCAGCGCCTCTCGGCTCGTGGCCAGCACACGCATCTGCGGGCAACGCGATAACAGTGTGTCGGTCAGCTTCGCGCACGCCTCCAGCAGGTGCTCGCAGTTGTCCAGCACCACCAGCACCCGCATGGTGCGCAGGGTGGCGATGACCGTCTCCAGGATCGGCTCGTCGCTGTGCTCGGTCAGCCCGGCGGCCGCGGCCACGGTCTGCACGATGAGTTGTTCGTCGCTCACCGAACCCAGTTCCACCAACAGGACCCGGTCGGTGTTCTCGCGTTCGGCCCTGGCCGCCGCGGCGATCGCCAGCCGCGTCTTGCCCGCGCCGGCGCTGCCCATCAGCGTCAGCAGGCGGTGGCGGTTGAGCAACCGGTGCAGCTTGTTCAGCTCGTGCTGGCGGCCGATGAAGCTGTCCCGCTCGGCGGGCAGGTTGTGCACGATCCGGCGGCTGAGCCGGGTGTCGGCGGCGGGCTGCGCCATCCGGCGCCGGTATGCACGTTGCCGGCACGCGTTGGAGCAGTACGCGCGCACGACCCCCGGAGGCAATGCGTTCTGGCATACCGAGCACCGGTCCACCACAACACCCGAACGTAACAGCTCGGTTTTCGCGCCACCAGGCGTTACGGGACGTTACAGGGGACTTTACGGCGCGGGCGCCCGGCGAGAAGGCTGCCAACCGGGAACCTCAGCAGGAAAGGACCGGAATGCGGGCTGTCTCACCCGACTGTGACGTGACCTCCGGAGGCACGGTGCGGTCGTATCCCTTTGGACCGGCGCAACGCCTGGAGCTCCACCCGTTGTACGGGTACGTGCGGGAGCATGAGCCGTTGTGCCGGGTGCGGCTGCCCTTCGGCGAGGACGGCTGGCTCGTCACCCGCCACCAGGACGTGCGGACCGTGTACACCGACCCGCGGTTCAGCCGCGCCGCCGGGACCGGCCGCGACGAGCCTCGGGTGACCGAGTACATCCCGCCGCGCGGGATCATGGACATGGACCCGCCGCACCTGACCCGGCTGCGCAAGCTCGTCGCGGGCGCGTTCACCGCCCGCCGGGTGGAGCGCCTGCGGACCCGGGCCGTGGCGATCGCATCGGAGCTGGCCGACGGGCTCGTGGCCGCCGGGCCGCCCGCGGACCTGGTCGAGGACTTCGGGCTGCCGCTGCCGGTGACCATGATCTGTGAGCTGCTCGGGGTTCCGGTCGAGGAGCGGTCGGAGTTCCGGGTGTACGCCGAGGCTTTCGTGTCCGGCACCTCGCTCAGCGGTGAGCAGCGCGCCGACTACGTCGGCAAGCTGATGGCCTACTTCGCGGGCCTGGTGCAGCGGCGGCGGGAGGAACCGACCGAGGACCTGCTCAGCGCACTGGTGGCGGCGCGGGACGGGCAAGGCCGGCTGAGCGAGGACGAGCTGTTGTTCCTGGCCGCCGGGCTGCTCGGGGCCGGGTTCGAAACGACCGCCACGATGATCCCGAACTTCGTGTTCACCCTGCTGACGCACCCGGACCAGCTGGCGTTGCTGCTGTCCCGGCGGGAGCTGGTGCCTTCGGCGGTCGAGGAGCTGATGCGGTTCGTGCCGCTGGCGACCGGGCCGGCGATCCCGCGGTGGGCGCTGGAGGACATTCCGCTGTCCGGTGGCGTGGTCCCGGCGGGGTCGGCCGTGTTCGCGTCCCGGTCGGCGGCCAATCGCGATCCCAACGTGTTCCGGGATCCGGACACATTGGACATCACCCGGCAACCCAACCCGCACATGGGGTTCGGCCATGGGATCCACCACTGCCTCGGCGCCCAGCTGGCGCGGCTGGAGCTGGCCGTGGCCCTGGAAGTGCTGCTGGACCGGTTGCCGGGGCTGGAGTTCGCGGAGCCACCGGTGGACCTGCCCTGGCGGGTGGGCAATGCCCTGCGTGGGCTGGTCGCGTTACCTGTGAGGTTCGGATGACCTTGTTCCCCTTCGAGGGTCCACTGTCCATCGGCCCGGCGCCGCAGGCCGTCGAGGCGCAGGCGGTCGACCCGGTTCCGGTGGTCCGGCTGCCCACGGGTGAGGCCGCGCGGCTGGCGACCCGGTACGACGACGTCCGCCTCGTGCTCGGCGATCCCTCGCTGTCCCGTGCGTTGTGCACCGCGTCGATCATCCCGGGCGCGATGTCCCCGGACGCACTGACCAATATGGACCCGCCGCGGCACACGCGGCTGCGACGGTTGGTGTCCAAGGCTTTCACCGCGCGGCGGGTCGACGCGTTGCAGCCCCGGGTGGAGCTGGTCGTCGACGAGCTGCTGGACGACATGGTGATCAAGGGCTCGCCCGCGGATCTCGTCGAGTGCCTCGCGAACCCCATGCCCGCCATGGTGATCTGTGAGCTGCTCGGCATTCCCTTGGACGAACGCGATCCCTTGTACGCGTGGGTGCGTGCGGCGACGCACGTCAACGCCGAGGAGTTGGACCGCGCGACCATCGAGGCGTCGACGTATCTGCTGGACCTGATCGGCCGCAAGCGCCGTTCTCCCGGCGACGATCTGCTGACGGCTCTCGTTTCGGTGCGGGACAACGGGGATCAGCTCACCGAGCCCGAGCTGTTGATGACGATGTTGTCGCTGTTCGGTGCGGGCCAGGAGACCACCGCCAGCCAGCTCTCGAAATCCGTGTGGGTGCTGGGTCACCACCCGGACCAGTGGGAACGCCTTGTCCTGGACCCGAGTCTGGTTCCGCAGGCCGTCGAGGAGCTGCTGCGTTACGTCGGCCTCGGCCACGCCGCGTTCCCGCGCCTGGTCTCGGCGGACATCGAGCTGTCGGGCATCCCGGTCCACAAGGGAGAGACGATCTTCCCGATCCTCAATGTGGCCAACCGGGATCCGGTGGTCTTCCCCGACCCCGACCGCTTCGACGTCACCCGGGTCGACGCGGGCCTGCACCTGTCCTTCGGCCGCGGCATCCACTTCTGCCTCGGCGCCCCGCTGGCCCGTCTCGAACTCCGCGCCGCCATCACGGCCCTCGTGACGCTGTTCCCGACCCTGCGGCTCGTCGACCCCGGCCCGCAACCCGACTGGAACGCCACCAGCGTCGCCTGCGGCCTCACGTCCCTCCCCGTCGCCTGGTAGCCCCTGGTGAGCGGTTTCGCCTGTCCGGACAAGCAGAACCGCTCACCAGGAGGTCACGCTACGAGGACTGCGCGGTGTTGTAGAGGTTCTGGGCGTCGGCACCGAAGTAGGGGCCGAACATCCAGGTCGAGATGAAGTTGTACTTGAAGCTGTTCACCGAGTTCTGGATGCCGGTGCCGGCCGCCTCGTTGAACGACAGGAACCACGGGCCGCCCGAGGCGCCGCCCGTCTGGTTGCAGGTCATGCCGATGTCCTGGCTGAGCAGGAAGTCGTTGAAGACCTTGCCGCTGCAGTAGATCAGCTTGGTGCCGTCGTACGGGGCCTCGGCCGGGTAGCCGAACGAGTACATGTTCTGGCCGCGCGCCTGGTTGAACGCGATGCCCTGGCTGCCCACCACATCCGTCAGGCTCTGGCCGTTGAGCTGGTTCACCACGGCCGCGCCCACGTCGTAGTTGATGTCCTCGCTGGCCACCCACTGGGGCGTTGCCTTGGTGGAGCGGGCGGTCCACGTGCCGTAGGGCGCGTTCCCGTTGTTGTAGCCGGGAACGAACACCCAGTTGGTGTGGAACGCGCCGCCCAGCTTGACACAGTGCCCGGCGGTGATCACGGTGCTCTTGTTCGCGCTGGTCACGGCGTCACCGCTGCACGAAGCGGTGCGCCCCTGGTAGGTGAAGAACACGCGGCCCGCGGTCTTGGTCACCGCACCGCCGCCCGTCCACGCCGCACCGCCGTTGGGGATCGACTGGATCTGCACCGGCCGACCCTTCGCGACAGTCCTGAGCTGGCTCGGCAGGACCTTGATCAGGTCCAGCGGCTGCGCCGAACGCATCCGCGCGGGGGTCCAGAACGCCCGCACCGCAGCGTCCGACGGCGCTGCTTGTGCGGGCGTGGTGAATCCGGCCAGAGCGAGCCCGGTCATGGCTAAGACAAGTGCCCTCTTCATGTCCAGCCTCTTTCCGTCGAACTAGCAGGGTTACTCGACGGTAGTTGTCGAAACCGGCGGAGGGCCATCCGCCGCGAGGGTCAAAAGTTCCTTTTATCCCAGGTCGCGAAGCCACTGCTCGACGCCCGCGACATGCACGGTCGCCCACGAACGGGCCAGGTCAGGCTGCCGCGCCTCCAGGGCGGCGACGATCGCGCGGTGCTCGGCGACAGTGCGGTCGACGGCGCCGCCCTGCGAGATCCCGCGCCACACCCGCACCCGCACGGTGGGGCCCGCGAGGGTGTCCATCAGCTGTTCGAGGTAGGAGTTGCCGGCCGCGGCCACGATCCGGCGGTGGAACTGGAGGTCGTACTCCACCAGTTCCTCGACCGAACCGGCCTGCTCAGTGGCGTCGCAGAGCTTGCGCAGTTCGTCGATGTCCTCGTCGGTGACGGCGAGGGCGGCCGAGGCGGTGGCGGCCGGCTCGAGGATGCGGCGGACCTCCAGCATCTCCAGCACCGACTCCTCGTTGCGGTGCAGGTCCAGCACGAACGACAGGGCGCCGAGCAGCTCGTTCGCGCGCAGGCTGGACACGTAGGTGCCGTCGCCCTGCCGCACGTCCAGCACCCTGACCAGGGACAACGCCCGTACGGCCTCACGTAGCGAGTTACGCGACAGCCCCAGCCGGTCGGCCAGGTCGGCCTCGCGCGGCAGCCGGTCGCCCGGTTTGAGCTCGCCCGACATGATCATTTCCCTGACACGCAGGATCGCGTCGTCCGTGACCGCCACAAGCACCCCTCGGCTAGACATCCGATGTCTCAGTCTCCCAGTATGCGGTACCGGCGCGCCCAGCACACTGATCCCATGCGATTCGGAGTGTTCCTCCTGGCCGGCCGGTTCCCCGGGCAGACCGACGCGCAGGCGCTCCGGCGCGCGTCGGACGCCGTCGTCTGGGCTGAACAGGCCGGGTTCGACTCCGCGTGGATCGCCGAGCACCACTTCATGCCCTACGGCGTGTGCCCGTCGGCGATCACGTTCGCCGCCCACGCGCTGGCGAGAACCAGCCGGATCGAGATCGGCACCGCGGTCACCGTGCTGTCGACGACCCATCCCGTGCAGCTCGCCGAACAGGTCACGATGCTGGATCAGCTGTCCGGCGGGCGCCTGCACCTGGGCGTCGGGCGTGGTGGGCCGTGGCGCGACCTGGAGGTGTTCGGCACCGGGCTGGAGCGCTGGGAGAACGGGTTCGCCGAGTCCCTCGACCTGCTGCTCGACTGCCTGACCAAGGAAACCGTCGGCGGGACCGGCCGTTTCCCGTTCCGGCCGGTGCCGATGGTGCCGCGGCCGGTGCCGCCGCCGCGCGTGACGATCGCGTGTACGTCCAAAGACACCGTTTCGGTCGCGGCGGCCCGGGGACTGCCGATGCTGCTGGGCATGGATCTGTCGGTGACCGGGAAGGCGGCGATGATCCAGTCTTATGTGGACTCCGGCGGTGGGCAGGCTCCGCACATCGGCGCCGCTCTCGCGCACGTCGGTCCCGCGGACGAGGTGCGCTCGCGGATGCCCGCGTGGCTCGGACCAGGTCTGGAAGGCTATGTCACCGTTGACGGACGAGCCCGTAAGCACGCTGATCCCGTTGCGTACACGGAGAAACTGATCGCCATGCACCCGGTCGGCGACCCCGGTCTGTGTGTGCGGCGGCTGAGCGAATGCGCCGAAGGCATCGATCAGGTGATCCTGATGGTGGATCCGTGCGGTTCGCCCGAGATCACGGGGCGGACCATTCGTCGGCTGGGCGCCGAAGTCCTGCCCCGGCTGCGTGGAACGGTGCCGGGCGTGCGCTGAGCGGTCGGCGTTGATCACTTCGTCCTGATGGCGCAGTGCCGCCGGGCGATTGGGGGAGCAAGTGTTTCCGCAGGTGACGAACAGATCCCTTACCGTCTACAGGTATGGATGCGGGTGAGGTCGTCGCTGCGCTGCGGCGTGCTGGGGTGGACGAGGTCGACGACTCGGCACGGCGGCGGGCGGAGTTCTCGTCGGACGCGTCGCTCTACCGGGTGCCGCCGACGGCCGTGGCCTTCCCGCGTTCGGTGGACGAAGCCGTTGCGGTGCTGGAGGTTTGCCGCGCCTTCCGGATCCCGGTGACCTCCCGCGGGGCGGGCACCTCGATCGCGGGCAACGCGATCGGGCCCGGTGTGGTGGTCGACTTCTCCCGGCATCTCGGCTCGGTCACGTCGATCGACGCCGCCAGCCGGACCGCGGTTGTCGAGCCCGGCGTGGTTCTTGACACTTTGCAGGACGCCGCCCGGCCGTTCGGGTTGCGGTTCGGCCCGGACCCGTCCACGCACAGCCGCTGCACGATCGGCGGCATGATCGGCAACAACGCCTGCGGGTCG
Organism: uncultured Actinocrispum sp.; assembly: GCA_966244135.1. Lineage (GTDB taxonomy): Bacteria > Actinomycetota > Actinomycetes > Mycobacteriales > Pseudonocardiaceae > Kibdelosporangium. Next base: position 9,655 of record CBIMJO010000204.1, read on the forward strand.
CGCGCCCTGGGTTATGGGCGGACCGCGGACAATGTCGTGGAACTGGACATTCTCACCGGCCGTGGCGAGCAGGTGTCCACTTCGGACAAGTCTGAGTTCGGGGCGCTGCGCAAGATCGTGGACGCGAACCTGGCGGTGATCCGGACCGAGCTGGGCCGGTTCTCCCGGCAGGTCTCCGGGTACTCGCTGGAGCACCTGTTGCCCGAGCGCGGATTCGACGTGGCCAAGATGCTGGTGGGCACCGAGGGCACCTGCGCGATGATCCTTGGTGCGACGGTGAAGCTGGTGAAGATCCCGGCAACGTCCACTTTGGTCGTTCTGGGCTACCCGGACATGGCGTCCTCGGCGGACGCGGTGCCGGCCCTGCTGCCGCACAAACCCGTTGCCATCGAAGGGCTGGACGCCCGGATCGTGGACGTCGTCCGCAGCCGCCG
>CBIMJO010000205.1:0-10084 GCA_966244135.1 uncultured Actinocrispum sp.
GAAGCGCGCCTGGGCGAACGCCAGATCTCCCTGCCGCAGGGCGATGTCCGCGCGGACCGCGCCCAGGAGTGCCTGCCACGTAGGGGCGTTGCGCCGCTGGGCCTCCTCGGCCAGGGCCTCGCACCAGAACGCGGCCTTGTCGGGCTTGTCCGCGTACGCCAACGCCAGCAGCGCGGCGACGACGACCTCCAGCGTCGTGTCGCCGAGGTGGCAGCTCTGCAGGATGTGCTCGGCGCTGCCGGCCACGTCCTCGGCCCGGCCCTTGACCATCAGGCCGCTGAGCTTGCCGGCGACCTGGACCCACGGGTTGCCGCCCGCGCCGGCCCGTTCGCTGGACGGCAGGCCCTGCTGCGAGCCGTGGATCCACTCGTAGACCAGCCGCAGCTCGGCCGCGACCTGACCGTCGGACTCCAGTGCCTTCATCGCCGCGATGACGGTCTTGGTGTCCCCCTGCCACAACGCCTGCCGGGCCAGCGTCGCCGCGTCCCGGCGGTTCAACGTGCCCGCGCGCAGATCCTCGTGCAGCGGCTGGAGGTGCAGCGCGGCGGCGGCCGGGTTGACCCGCCACTCGACGCGCGCCAACGACTTGGTGATCTCCCGCCGGATGTCCTCGCTCGTGCTGTCGCGCAGGGCCAGCCGCAGGCAATGCGCCGCCGCGGCGACATCATCGTCCGCCAGCGCGCGTTCGGCCGCCTCTCGCAACAACTCCACCGCCCACGGCCCGCAGGCCGCGTCGGCTGCCACGAGGTGCCGGGCGATGTCCAACGCACCCGCGCCCTGCTGGTGTAGCAGGTTCGCGGCGCCCAGGTGCATCCGGGACCGCTCGCCGGGCCGGAGGCTGTCCACCACCGCGGCGGCCGCGGCCGGGTGCCGGAAGTCCTGGCCCTCGAAGATCCCGGCGGACCGAAGTGCCTGCAGGGTCGGCATGATCTCGGCAACGGTCTCACCGGCGAGCTTGGCGACCAGCTGTGGCGCGGCCTGCTCGCCGAGCACCGCGACCGCGCTCGCCACGTCCATCAGCTGCGGTTCGCCGCGGTGCAGGCACGTCAGCACGGCCTGCGCATAGCCCATACCAGGGGCCATGTCGTCCCCGGAGCGCTCGTTGTCGTCGACCAAAGCGCTCGCCAGCAACGGGTTCCCGCCGCTGAGCTGGAAGACGAACCCGGCGAGCCTGGCGGGCGGCGACTCCAGCCGCGTCGTCACCAGCTCGGCCACGCCCTGCTCGGTCAACGGGTTGAGCCGGATCTGCTCGTGCGGCTGGCGGGTGATCTCGGCCCGGAACGACGGCCACGCGCGGCGGCGCTGTTCCCACCCGGACAACACCATCAGCACCGGTGCGCCGGTCATCCGGCGGCGCAGGTACAACAGGACCCGCAGCGACGCCCCGTCGACGAACTGGACGTCGTCGATCATGATCACGACCGGGCGCTGCCCGGCCGCGGCCAGGATCGCCGCGGACATGTCCCGGACGATCGTGGCGTCCAGGGGCCCGACGACCGCCGGGTCGGGGTCCACCTCGTCCCACGGCACATGGTCCACAGTGGACATGCTGGGCACCGGGATGTCCGGGAACGCCGGCCCGTGGCAGATCTGGCACATCACCCCCAGGTGCAGCGACTGCTCCGCCCGGGACCCCGCGGCCGACAGCACCAGCGCACCGGACTGCGTGGCGCGGTCGGCGAACTGGCGCAGCAGCTCGGTCTTCCCGGTCGCCAGGCCGCCGGTCACCAGCGCGACGCGGCCGTGTCCCGCGGTGCTCTGCTCGAGCAGCCGCGTCAAGGCCGCCATTGCCTCATTTCGCTCGACTAACACCATCCCCACAGCCTTTCCTCGCCAGACTTTGCCGGCAGGCACCTATACTGCGAATTGTTCATCGCTGGTAGAGACAGTTTCCAGTGCCGGCCTCACCAACCTCTGCATGCGCTTGTCATCCGCCGGTATGACCAACCGACAGGCCCACTAGGTGTTCTTCACATATGCCAACCCGAGAATTTCACGGTCGTCCGATGACCGGCGAACTGGCCGAGCCGCGATGATATGCCGTATACCTTTGTTTTTCTGCAGTCGCGGCCGTCGTGCCCCGGCTTGACGGCACCCCGTGTGGAAAGGAGCCAGACGATGCTGGAGGCGTTGGATGACCACCACGACCCGGAAACGCACCCCCGACCTTGACCTGTTACGGGAACTGTCCGAAGCGCGCACGTACTACGAGGAACGATTCGGCTGGCCGGTCACCATCGAGGTGGACCCCGGCCGCCTGGTGATGCAGCTGGGCGAGCGGCTCGACGCCGTGGTAATGCCCGAGCCGTTGGGCCGGGGCGTACTCACCGATTTGCGAATCACATTGCTCACCGGCCCGGTGCTGGCCGACACGACCGGCCAGTGGTGGCTGTTCCTGACGCAGCCCTCCGCGAATTGCCGCCCGGTGCCGAAGGACTACGCCGATGCGGGCGCGTCCCGGCTTCGGTGCCTGGAAGTGCATCCACTGCCGGCCGGTTCTCGCGTGGTGGTGCCCCGTGAAATCGATGAAACAAAAGAGTGGCCGTGGATTGAACTGCCCCGTCCGCTGCACCGGCTGCCACCGTGGCGCGCAGTGATCGCGACGGCCCGGCGGATAGGCGCACAGTCACCACCAGCGGCACGCATTCCCGCTCAGCGTGACGGCGGCCTGGCCAGGTCCCGATGACCCCCGCTCGGCCTTTCAGCGGCCCGCGGTGCTCTCAACGGCCCATGCGTACCCAATTCCGCGAGCGTTATGCCCTCTTTGCGGGACATCGTCTCGCCCAATTAGCATGGATCCCGCACATTGACGGAATGTCACAGGATGAATACTCGCCGTCCCCGTTGCGTCACCCCCTGTACGGGCACCCACTGTCCGCAGGTCCGGCGGTTTCGTTCTTTTCCCCTAACAGCCGATCCAATTGTGCGGGCCGACCCCTATGATCTCTTGTGACACCAACTGCAGCTCCTGCTTGCTGCAGGTCAGGCGAAGCGGATGCCCGCCGGCCGTCGCCACCCCGCATACCTGGTGTCCGGCCGGAAATGGGAAAGGCACGAGCCACCAGTGGCGGTGCCGAGGGGAAAGGGGCACACCATGATCCGGGTGATTATCGCCGAGGACATGCATATGGTCCGTGGCGCCCTCGTCGCGTTGCTCAACGTGGAGCCCGACATCGAGGTCGTCGCGGAAATGGCATCGGGTGACGAGATCCTGCCGGCCGCGACCAAGCACCGGCCGGACGTCGCCCTGCTGGACATCGACCTGCCCGGCAAGGACGGGCTCACCGCGGCGGGCGAGATCCGCGCCTGCATGCCCGAGGTGCGCACGCTGATCCTGACCGGCCTCGGCCGGCCGGGCACCCTGCGGCGCGCGCTCTCCGCGCACGTCAGCGGCTTCATGCTGAAGGACGCCCCGGCCAGCGAGCTGGCCGACGCGATCCGCAGCGTGGCCGCGGGCCGGCGCGTGGTGGACAGCCAGCTGGCGCTGGCCGCGTGGGACAGCACCGACTGTCCACTGACCACCCGGGAGAGCGAGGTGCTCCGGCTGGCGGCACACGGTGCCGACGCGGCCGAGATCGCCTCCAAGCTGTACCTGTCAGTGGGAACGGTACGCAATTATCTGACGACCATCGCGGGAAAGCTCAACGCCCGCAACCGGGTCGACGCGATCCGGATCGCCACCGAAGCCGGATGGCTTTAGCACGACCGTTAATGCTTCGGTCCGCGACGGCGGCTGGGAGTGGGGGGTTGCACGAATCGCCAGCCGCTGTCGCAGACGAGGCTTCCAGACATCCGCTGCCGGGCGCTAGGACACAACGCGCAGCGGGGGCTTGAGATCATCGTCGCCACTGTCGCTGCTCGGCGCGGGGCCGAACAACGGCATCACCGCGTACAGCCGGAACCTGTTGTCGGCCATCAGCTCCGCGGTCAGTTCCCCGCCCAGCTCCGCCACCCGTGCCGACAGGTTGTGGATCCCGCTGCCGCCCGGCCCACTGTCCTGTCTGGAGTCGACCGGGTCGGTGGGCACACCGTCGTTGACCAGCTCGATCACGACTTTCCCGTCGCGCTGCCGGACCGAGATCTCGCAGAACTCGGCCTTGCTGTGCCGCAACAGGTTGGTGATCCCCTCGCGCAGAACCGTGGCCAGCACCGTGGAAACCCGCACCGGCAGGTCGCGGTAGCTGATGTCCATCTGGACGTGCACATCCGCCGCCGCCAGCACGGACTTCGCGGACTCGCACTCCTCGTCCAGTGACATCTCACGGTAACCACTGGCTACCGCGCGCACATCCGCCAAGGCCTGCCTGGAGATCTGCAGGATCTCCACGAGTTCCTCGCGCGCCCGTGCGGGATGCTTGATGACCAGCCGGTGGGTCAGCTCGCTCTTCAGCGTGATCGCGGAAAGGTTGTAGCCCAGCAGGTCGTGCAGGTCCCGCGCGAACCGCAGCCGCTCGCGCGCCACGGCCATCTTGGCAAGTTCTTCACGGGCGCGGTGCAGCTCGGTCACCAATGTGGCCAGACGGGTCAGCCCGAAAACCAGCAACCCGGTCAGGATCGTGGACAGTGTTATGTAAAGAACGTCCTCGGGCACACCGGTGTACGCGGCCTGCGTGAAGGCCATGCTCACCACGACGAGTCCCGCGGTGATCCAGCCGAACGGCGGCGGGATCACCAGAAGCGCGCTTCCTGCAAGGAATCCCGGCAGCCCCACCCAGGACTGCTTGAACTGGAGCAATGGCAGGTACACCAGGCAGGCCTGGGCGAACAGCGCCGCATAGCGCAGCCATACCGGCAGTTCGGCCGCGCGCCGGGAGGTCCAGAGAATCTGCAGCGACAGCAACGCGACGATATAGACGGTGCACAGCGCGCCGGTTACGAACGTCACGCCGGTGAGCAGGACGCGGAAGAAGGCGAGCAAAGCGATACAGCTGAAGACCGTGACGACGACTAGCCTGGCCACCCTCGGGGCGAGTGTCGAGTTGACGGATAACGCATTACCGTCCGAGTCTGGGCTCATTCTCCCCCCAGCATCGTCACGCTCTCGGCCTGCCTAATCCTACACGCCAACCTGTATAGGTAGTTCTTGCAGCAAGCTGCAGTCACGGATCTTGCCTAGCACTGTTGCGCTCGGCTATGGCGTCTGGTCTCAATCCCACGACGAACCCGCCGACTGTCACTTCCGCCGGCCAGTCCAGCAGGAACGCGCTGTCGCACACCTCGATGTCGCCAACGGAAAGCGCGCACGGGGCCAGTTCCATCGCCGTTGCCACAAGGTAGAGCGTCTGTTGCAGCACCCCGACGTGGCGCAGCGTGGTGGCGTATGCGATCCCGTTGTACATCCAAGACAACCGTCCCATTCGAGCCGTCACCGTGATGAGTGCCGGCGGCCGCTGTAACGAACCGGTCGCCACCTTCGCATCGTCCAACAACTCGCCGACCTTGTCCTCCGAAGTATTGATGAGTGTCAGCGCGTGACCGAGAGGGTCGTAGTGGTAGATCCCGCGCGGCAGCCCGATGCAGCGGTCGATCGTCAGGTACAGCTCGAGTTCGTGCAGGCTGGCGCTGCTCGGGTAGGGCCGGTCGGACACCGCGTAGCTCACGCCGCCGCCGTCCGCGGGCCGTACCGAACGAATTCGGGCCGAGCGGAACAACAGTTCGCCCAGCCGCTGAGCGGTCAACGGCCTTCGGGCGAACTTGCGAAAGGAACGGCGTTTCTCCACCACTTCGGTGAACGGCGGATCGGCCGCGGCCACATCGGCCAGAACGGGCTTGTAGAGCGGAAATCTCGGCCCCTCCGGCACGGGTTTCACCGCGGGCGGCGGCGGCAGCTTGTCGCCATGCGGGAAAACCGCGCCACGCGGGTCATCGCGGCCCAGCCGGCTGCGGGAATGGAACAAGAGATCGTTGTGCGACCACACCAGCAAAGCCGGATCGGTGTCCTCGGCGAACCGCGCGGTCAACGGACTGCCGCCGTCCTCGGCGAAAACGACCATTCCCACCGCGGCCACATAAGTGACGATGTCGGCCACGAGCGACTCGGAGACATCCAGCGCGGGCGCCAGATCCGCGATCGTGGTGGCCTTGCCGAGCGACCCGACCACCCGGGTGGCCAGGGAACGGTGGAACACGACGCGATGTCGGGCCAGCGGCGACTCCAGCACGACCTCGCCGTCGCTCGCGCGCATGGCGGCGAACCTCGACAGCCGCACGGGGTGGCCGGCGTCCACAACGGGCAGCTCGAAGGTGGCCTGCCGGGAGATCGGCACCGCGGACAGCAGCGGGCCGCCCATGTCGGCCAGGCCAAGGGAATGCACGACGCAGCTGCCGAGCTTCTCGATCACCCGGCGCACGCGCAGGTACTCGGGATCGTCGGCCACCGACGAGCGCCCGGCCGTGCTCTTGTGCTCCGCCAAGGCGGGCAACAGGTTCTCCAGCGAGACCGGGCCGAGGCTCATCCGGTACAGCCACTCCCGGACGATCGGGCTCGGGTCGTCGATCTCGATGTCGCCCCACCGCGTGAAGACCAGCAGCTGGTCGTCACCGGCGCTCTCCACCAGGGCGTCCTCGCGCAAGGACCACAGCCTTATTCGCTCCGGGTCGCCGGGAGGGGGCTTGAACTGCACAGTCGGTCTCCAGGTCGTGACTAGTGCCCCTTCACCTGTGGTGGCCATCTCAGATGAACAGGGGTGTCGGGTTCAGCTCCTCGTACGGCGTCGGCGCCGGGAGCCGGCCGAGCAGGACCGGGACGTCGAACAACCGGCCCGGCGCGAACCGCGCCCAGAACGAGCGCATGCCGGGCACGATCACCTTCACCACCGGCAGCCCGATGTCCGGGCGGGTCTGGTCGAGAACGAGCACCTCCAGTCCCAGCGACTCCACCCGGCGGCGGACGTCGAGCAGGTCGTCGAGCAGGTCCGGTGTGGACACATAGGTCCAGTCCGACGGCGTCCTGGCCGGCACCGCCGGGTCGGGCACCAGGTAGGGCTGGTTGGCGATGGTGGCGTTCTGCCACCAGTTCACCGGTTCCGGCTCCACCCAGCCGTAGCGGCCGTCCGGGCCGAGGTCGGTCACCACCGGCATCAGCTGGTTCATCTCGGTCAGCGCGCGGCGCAGCGCGACCCGGGCGTCCACATGCGCCCCGAAGCCGAACATGATGTCCTCGGTGCCGCCGTCGGTCCGCCGGGACAACGCGGTCATCGTCGGGATGCCCGAGTCCGCGGTGACGTCCAGGACCCACACCTCCCGGCCGAGTCCTTTGTAGACATCACGCAGCTCGTCGATCCACGGGTCGCCGAACGCGTCCAGGTCCACCCCGGGCTGCCGGGTCCTGTTGTACCACCACATCGCGACCGAGTCACGCTCGACCAGCTCCAGCAACCCTTGCAGCACAGCGTCTTCCAGGCTGCTACCGGCGGCGTTGCCGTTGGAGTCCGCGTAGAGCGAAACCGAGCCGGCCTCCGGCGGGGCGCCGTAGTACAGCATCGCGGTGGGCAGCAGCCGGTGCCGTTCGTGCGTCAGCGACCAGACGGGTGTCCAATCGAGAACCGCGGTGTCGTTGAACGGATCGGGCACGTGCTGGAACGATGAGTGGGCAGCGTTCCACGCCGAGCGCGCCGGGTACTGGCGCTCGTCGAACAGCTGCACCGTCGAGGGGTGCACGGCCTGCTCACCCAGCGACCGGTAGCTGCCCCGGATCCGTTCCTCGTCACCGTGGAAGAAGCCCGAATGCCGCTCCAGCGCCTCGCACAACGCGCTCACCTTGCCGTGCAAGGGGGTGACGCCCTTGCCGCCGTTCTCCACCCGCGGCGCGGCGTGCAGGTCGCACGCGGCGCGGCCGCCGACGGCCACGTTCGGGCCGGCGCGGAACGAGTTGAAGAACGCCGGTCCCCTGGTGTGCTGGGTGATCTCCTTGATCACGCCGGTCACCGGGCTGATCAGGTGCTCGTAGCGGCGGAGGACCTGTTGCGGCGGAAGGGTCCGGTGCCCGCCGGCGTTGTCGGTGGACTTCGGCTGCGAGGTCAGCTGGACCGGGCGCCGCGCCTGGTTGCGCATGTGCGTGGGGTCGCCACACAGGGCGCACTGCGGCCGGCGGCGGAACTCGTGGTGCCGGCCGCCGAGGTCGAAGCTGTCGAACGTCCACACCGAACGCTGGCCCGGGTACCGGTAGCCGGCGAGCCACTTGGTCACTTCCAGGGCGATCAGGTGTGTTGCCATCGTGTCCAGCGCGGGCAGCGAGGCGACCGGGCGCACGGCCGGGCCGATGCGGCCCAGGGCCGCCTGCACGTGGGCCTCCGCCTCGCGGTGCGCCCACAGCCGGGTGGCCAGGCAGTGCCAGCAGCCCAGGTCCGGCGAGTCGAAGACGGGGCCGATCCAGATCTGCGCGCCCACGGGTTTGGCGAGCAGCCACGGTCGGCGAGCGGCACGGTGCACCGCGTCGATGTCGGCCAGATCTGACGACAGGTAGTCATCGCACAGCACGACCGAGAGGTCGGCCGGATCATCTGTCGCCAGGGCGAACCCGGCGGTGTCCTCGCCGTGGCGGTCGTAGCCCTCCCTCGCCGGGGGGCCGACCTGGACGGTGAGTCCCGCCTCGCGCAGCGCGGCCAGCGCGGGCACCGGGTCGACGTTCCCGGTCGCGATCACCCGCACCCGCTTGGTGGTGGTGTTCGCGACCGCGGCGGTGGCGTCCGTGCCGGCCGCCTCCCAGTAGGCCCTGGCACGCTCGCCCGCGCCGGAGCCCGGCGGCGGTCCCAGGGTGAGCAGCCCGGCCTCGTCCAGCCGGGCGATGAACCTGCCGACCTGCTCGGGTGCGACGCCGTTGGGTACGTCGCGCAGCAGGGTCTCCAGGTCTCGGGTGCTGTCCAGCAGGGGCGCGAGGGTCTCCGCGTCGGAGCCCTTCAACGCGGTCACCCCGCGCTCGGAGAAGAGGTAGACGGCTTCGCCTTTGATCACTTCCACGCGGAGGTGGCGCTTGAAGCCGACCACCCGTCCTGCTGACGCACCCGGGTGAGTCATCGCTGTGTCATCTCCTGCGCGACGACGACGAGGTTGAAGGTCTGGGTGCACGAACCGGCGAGCGTGTGCTCGGGATTGCGCCACAGGTCGGTCGCATCGATGACCAGGTCGGTCCCGGCGGCGTCGGCCAGGTGCAGGTCCAGCTCGGCGAACAACGAACCGAGGGTGTCGGTGAGAGTGGCGGTGCCGTTCAGGGTGGCGTTGTTCAGGGTGGCGATCACAATGGCCCCTATCCTTGATTTCCCCGCTCGATTGGATCGCCAAAAGCATGCGGCACACCATGGCCGGTCAACCAGTGTCCCGATAATCAGTGCGCTCGCCGATCCGTCACTGTCCGGTACAGGAATTTTTCATACCCGGCCCGGGAGTTCCTCATACCCGTCACTGGGGTCGTCGCGGGCCGTCGATCGCACATGGTCGCGCAGGAAGGACGGCATGATCACGGTGCGTCCGCCGGGAGTGGCGGTGGGTGAACCAGTCGGGGTTGCCGTGTAACCAATCGGCCCCCTGTCGTTCATTTCCGGGGCGTTTTCCGCGCGGAATTCCGGCCGGGACCGTTTACCTGTCCGATAGTGCGGGAATACCCCACGGGGTGACGCTGGGTGCACGTGACCCGTCTTGAACGTCTGCTTAGGACTGACGCGGGCGGTCCGGGCGGTGGCGGGTTATTCACCGGAAATGCCGCCTTTGCCGTGGGTGAGGCGCGGGCCGAGGTTGCTCTGTGCGGGCTAACCCTCACCGACCGTTGTTGCGCCGCATGCCGGTCAGGCCCGGAACCCGCTGTCGCGCAGGCAGAGCATGAAGCACCCGCGGAACCCGGCACCCCACGCCGGAGGCCTTCGACAGCGCGGAGGTGCCCGGGCGGGGGCGCGGTGTAGTCGGTGCTGGGGTGCTGGAAGATCGAGAACGGCACCGTGGCCTCGACCGTCACCGGGGTGAGGGCGGGCGTTCGGGTTTCTTCAGCGACGACAGGTCCGGCGCTGCTGTGATGGTGCCGGGGCGCTACTGCGAACGGCCCAAGCGCCTGGGACGTCCGAGTGGTGGCTTCGCCTGCACCTAGAGGCGGCTA
>CBIMJO010000206.1:0-10076 GCA_966244135.1 uncultured Actinocrispum sp.
CCGAAGAACGGTTCGTCGTCCCGCAGCCACGCCTTGCGCTTGCCCACCAGCACATTCCGGCCGTCGTAGACGATCACGAGCTGGGCGCCGTGGATCTTCTCGGTGGCCACCCACGGACCACCGGCATCGCCCTTTTGGGCGACCGGGATCTTCGGGTACGGGACGTGACGCATCGCGGCAGTATGGCCCGTTCAAGATCAGAACGTCACGCGGATAACACTTTCCGTCGCGGTGCGGCTGTCCGCCGAGATCACGGTGGCTAAGCTGTCGAGGATGTTCGGATCCCAGGACAGGCAACCCACCGCCGCGCGCATCGGCGGTCTGTTGCTTGTCATCGGTGGCGGGCTGGCGCTGCTGCTGTGCGTCGCCGTCCCGGGATTCGTCCACGGGAACACCACACCCACGGCGTTCGCGGCGGGCGCCGCATTGATCATCGGGTTGTTCTGCGTGCTGAACGCACAGCGGATCCCACACTGGTTCATCTGCGCGATCGGCCCGTTGGGCGTCGCGCTGATCGCCATGTCGTCGCTGCTGACCCGGACCAGCGCGGACGGCAGCGAGCTGCTGTACCTGTGGCCGGTGCTGTTCAGCGCGTACTTCCTGTCGTGGCGCAACGCGTTGTTCAACGTGGTGCTGATCGCGGTGATCTACACGCCGACCGCCATCTGGATCCGTGGCACGAGCGGCATTACGCCATCCGTGTACATGGTCGGCACGTCGGTCGTCGCGCTGATGGTCACCGCGAGCCTGCGCCGGCAAGTGAACCGCGCCGTGTCCCTCGCCGCACGCGAGGCCCGCACCGACAAACTCACCGACCTGCCAAACCGCCGGTCATGGGACGACGGGCTGGCTGCCACCGTCGCCCGCCAGATCGAGCGCGGCGCGCCCATGTGCCTGCTGATGATCGACCTCGACCTCTTCAAACAACTGAACGACACCCACGGACACGCGGCGGGCGACACCGCCCTGGCCTTCGTGGCCGGCGTCCTGCGCGAACAGACCCGTCAGACCGACCTCCTGGCGCGCATCGGCGGCGAGGAATTCGCCGTGGCCCTCCCAGACTGCGCCCTCACCGACGGCGTCCGCCGAGCCGAACGCATCCGCCAAGCCGTGGAAACCAACTCCACCCGGCTGCCGACCCCGCTCACCGTGAGCATCGGCGTCGCCGCGCTCCACGTCGACGCCACAACCTCCAGCGAGCTGATGGCCCGCGCCGACGCCGCTCTCTACGCGGCCAAACGGTCTGGCCGCAACGCCGTTCGAGCGGTCTCCCTCGACGCGGCCTGACCGTCCACTGTGGAGTTAAAGTTCTTTGTGGACGGTGTGGTCGATGTGGGTGTCCGGGACGGGATTGGTGTGGAGGGTGGTGAAGTTGGTGGTGTTGCGCAGGACGAAGGTGGGGGTGTGCGGGGCTTTGTGGGCACGGCAGCGGTGGAAGGTGGTGTCAGTGACGTCGTCCAGGACGAAGGCGGGGCGTCGGTCCTCGGTGGTGAAACGGACTTCAACGTTGTCCAGCTGGATGTCCTTGGCGTGGCGGATGTAGAAGCCGTAGGCGGGCAGGACGCCGAACATTGCCGGTTCGGGTGAGGCTTCAGGGCGTTCGGGACCGTCGTAGGGCTCGCGGGCGCCGGGAAGGGCGAAGAACTTGTTGATCAGCTCCGGTGGTTGCTGGGCGGCTTCGGCCAGGGACAGGCCGCCGCGGTAGGTGATCCGGATGTTGTGCAGCCGGACGTCCTCGATCGGGTGGCCAGGGACACCGGCGATGATGGCTGCGTAGCGGGGGTCGGCGTTGTGGGCGATGACGTCGCTGATGATGATCCGCCGTAGGGTGCCGGGTGGGCTCGTTCTGGTGCCCAGGCGAAGGAAGACGGGGGCGCTGGTGAGGTCCCGCATCACGATGTTGGTGATCGTGACGTCTTCGAGAATGCCGCCGTCGACCGTTTCCAGTGCGATACCACGGCAACGGTCGAAGATCACGTTGGTGATGGCGATGTTCTTGAAACCGCCGTGGGATTCCGTGCCGAACTTGACCCGGCCGAACGGGCCGTCACCGTCCCATGTGGACGGAATGTTTCGCTGGAAGGTGCCCGCTACCAGGGTTCCGGTGTCGTAACCGCTGACCATGCAGTCGGAGATCGTGACGTTCTCCGTGGCGCGGGCGAACCCGAGTGCGTAGGTGCTTTTGAGCGCGATCGCGTCGTCGTTGAACGAATTGACCATGGCCTGGGAGATGTGGACGTTGCGGCAGCTGTCGATGTTGATGCCGTCCCGGATCGTGTCGATGGTGACGTTGTGGATCGTCAGGGTGTCGACACCGGTCGCCAGGATCGCGATGTGTCCACCTGCGACAGTCGTCACGTCCCGGATCGTGACGCCACGGCAGAGTTTGAGCGCGATCGCCTTGTCGCCCGTGCCCGGCGGGCTGGTGGCGTCCATCCGGGGGACCAGCCCGCGCCCGTCGATGCGACCGGGGCCGAGGATCGAGATGTTCGTCAGGTTCTCGCCCCAGATCAGGCTGGCCCGCCAGTGGCTGTGGCCGAAGTCCTGCAAGGTGTTGCCCGCGCCGGGGCCCGGCGGGTCATAACCACCGGCAGGGGCGGCGAGGAGGGTGGCGCCGTGGTCGAGGTAGAGCGCGATGTTGCTTCGCAGGCGGATGGTGTAGCTGGCGTACGTGCCGGCCGGGAAGTAGACGGTGCCGCCCGCCGCGGCCGCGTCGATGGCGCGGTTGATCGCGGGGGAGTCGATGGTGGTGCCGTCTCCGCGCGCCCCGTATCGGCGCACGTTGTGAACGTCCCCGGGCACGGCCGATGTGGCGCGTTCGGCAGTGAGCGGCAAGGCAGTCGCTGCGGCGCCGAGACGGAGGAGCGGGCGGCGCGTCGATCCGGACATATCGGGTCGCCTTTCGTCGGTGTGGGAACCGATTCCACGCCGAACCGCTCGGTGGCGACAGATTCGAAAGTTATGACCGGATATGACTTTCTTCAGGTTCCGTGCGGCGACGGGCTGCGTACCGTGGATTTGTGACCCGACGCGACACCAGGTTCGATGCGCTGGCGATGGCGGTGGCCATCGCGCTGATCGTGGTTTCGGTTCTGGGACCGCCGGAGAACGCGGCCTACAGCCCTGCCGGTATCGCAGTGGAATGCGCCACGCTTGTGCTGTTGCCGTTCCGTCGACGGGTATCGCTGCTGGTTGGTTGGCTCATCGCCGCGGTCGCGATGGCGATGACTGTGGTGGAACTGGTCGCGCCAGGCACGTTGGTGCGGACCGATCTGACGCCGTGGGTGCCCTTGGCGACAACACCTTTCGCCGCCTACAGCGCTCTCGCCTTCGGCAACCAGCGTTCCGCGTGGGTGCCGGTCGCTCTGCTGGCGATCGTGGCGGCGCGGCCGTGGGACCCGTCCGGCGCGGCGGTCACCCAGGCGCTGCTGCTCACCGTCGTTCCCGCGCTGGTGGCGTTGTATGTGTCGGCGCGTCGGCGGCTTGTCGCGCAGGCGTTGGCCGACCAACGAGCCCTGCTGGCCGCGGACCTGCACGACACCATTACGCACCGGATCACCGTGATCATCCTGCGGGCTGGTGTCCTGCGCATGGCGGCCAGTGATGAGGCCACGCGAGCGGCGGCCGAGGAGCTGCGAGTGACCGGCTGTCAGGCGCTCGAGGAACTCCGTGAGCTGTTGTATGTCCTGCCCGGCGGGGACGCGCCTGCTCGGGAATGGGCGCCCGCGCCCGGACTTGCCCCGCTGATCGCGGAGTCCACGGCCGCCGGTGTACGCACTGAGCTGGTCGAGGAGGGTGACCCGGAACCGATCTCACCGGTGATCCGCCGGACTGCGCACCGGATCGTCCAGGAGGCGCTGACCAACATTCGAAAGCACGCGCCCGGCGCCTCGGCGCACGTTCAGGTTCGGTACGGCCGCGACGGCGTACATCTGACAGTCGACAATACCTGTCCGGTCCGTGCCGCCGATCCCGCGCTGGTCGGCACCGGATCCGGAGTGGGACTGCACAATTTGCGCCAACGAGTGCAGATGCTCGGTGGCACGCTGCGCGCCGGTCCAGCCGACAGCGGGTTCCACGTCGTGGCTACCCTGCCAGTGTCATGATCCGGACCCTCGTCGTCGACGACGACCCCATGGTGTGCGCGCACCTACGGGAAGTGTTCGCGTTCGCCGACGACATCGCGGTAGTCGACGAGGCTTATGACGGCGCGGCCGCGCTCGAATCGGTGCTCCGGCACCGTCCCGACGTTGTGCTGATGGACCTGCGGATGCCAGGCGTGGACGGCCTCGCGGCCATTCCACGGATCCGCGGTGTGGATCGGCCGCCGGTGGTCGTCGCCCTGACCACGTTCGACACCGACGACCACATCCTGCGCGCACTGAGCGCCGGTGCGGCCGGTTTCCTGCTGAAGTCCACGCCGCCGCAGGACTTGATCGGGCTGGTCCGGGTCGCCGCTGATGGACACACCGTGCTGTCTCCGTCAGCGTCCCGCCGCCTGGTCGCCGCTGCAAGTACTCGCCACACCGCACGCACCACGCTGCTCAGCCACCTGACCGCGCGGGAGACCGACATCCTCGCCTGCCTCGGCGGCGGCCTGTCCAACGCCCAGATCGCTGCCCGGCTGCACCTGAGCGAGGGCACCGTCAAGAACTACATCTCGCAGATCCTGGCCAAACTCCACTGCGCCAACCGCACCCAAGCGGGTCTGCTCGCCCACCAGGCCGGCCTGTCCTAAGTGGACCTACATCAGTGGCTGGAGTGCAGCCCGGCAAGAACATTGTGGGCCCACTCGACCGCTGCCGCGCACATCCTCGCCTCCGGGCCCCGGGCGTGCGCGACCACCTCATCGTCCCGCCACACGATCAACGCAACCACCTTCGACACCGGGGTCAGCCCTATCACCCACCGGCTCCCACCATGCTCGAACGCGCGCTCGGCCACACTCCACCGGCCACCCGTCAGCACCGTCACGTCCCACGCGGGATCCAACGCCAGCTTCGCGATGCTCATCGGTCGCATGTCCCGGCTGTCCACATCGCTCTCCCGCGTGTTCACCTTTCGTTCATTGTATGGACAAAAAGGTGGCTGACGCTCACGCGGCGCGATTGAACGAACGGTGCAGGTATGCGGTGGCCAGCGCGTCGATCAGCCAACCCAGCGCGTACCCGGCGATCACGTACCACGACGGCGACCGGGTGATCAACAGGAAGATGCCCGCCGCCAGGGTTCCGGCCAGCGCCAGGGTCGCGACACCCTGGAAGGCCAGCCTGGTCGGATGCAGCACGTTCCAGCCCGTCGCGGTGAACCACCGTCGCCGGGCCACGGCGGGCGCCAGTTCCTTGTCCCGCCACGCCTCCCACTGCAACTGCCGGTCCAGCCGGGCGCTCAGCGAATCGCGGACATAACGCCAGATCAGCTTGATGTGGGTGTCGTGCAGGATGTAGCGCTGGCCCAGCATGTACGACATCAGCGGCACGATGAGCAGCAGGGCCACATTGGTGGCGGCCGCTATCGCGAAGCTGGTGATCGCCCCCGCCGCCGCGATCTGCAGGGCGACGATGTTCCACTGGATCGTCGCGCGGCGGTCGGCCTCACAGCGCAGCGCCGTGTACTCGGCTAAGAGGATTGGTGTCGCGTCGTCCACTGGGCACCTCACAGGGCCTGTGCGTTCCAGGTGCGGATGGTGGGGTGGTGCGGGGACCAGGCTTGCCAGATGTCCGAGGCCCAGGCCCAGACCAGTTTCGTGTGGTGGGCGGCGTCGTCGGCGGCGAGGACGTCGGCGACGGTCGTTGCGATGCAGGTGTCCACGACGAGTTGGTGGACCGGGCGGTAGGCCTCGATGGTGTAGGAGCGGGACAGGAGTTCGCTGTACTGGTCGAAGCACTCTGGCGTGCCGCAACTCGGGCAGGTGGACATGGTCAGGACCCGGAGGTCTGGGTGACCCAGGTGGCTATCTGGGTCCGGCGGGCGAAGCCGAGTTTGCGGAGGATCTGGTTGACGTGGCCCTCGGCGGTGCGCGGCGAGATGACGAGTTTCTCGGCGATCGCGCGGTTGGACAGGCCGTCCGCGATCAGGTCCGCGACCTGCTGTTCCCGCTCGGTCAGCGAGGACGGCAGACTCCGGCCGGCGCTCGGCGGGGTGGCGGGTTTGGCCGGGCCGAGGGCGTAGGCGATCGCTTCGTCGAGGGTGAGCCCGGCGCCTTGGCCGACCGCGGACTCGAACAGCGAACCGAGGGCCTCGCGGGTCCGGGCCGCGCAGTCGCCGTGGGGCGCACCGAAGTAGCGCGAACCGAACATCGGGTAGCCGACCGACGGCCAGATGCGTTGTGCCGCACCGAGCATGGTGGCCGCCCGCTCCCACCGTTCCTGCGCCGCGTCGGTCCACGCCAGCAGCTCGATGGCCAGCACGATGCCCAGCAGGTCGTTGAACTCCTGGCTGATCTGCAGGCAGTCGCGGCCCAGCTCGGCCGCCTCGTCGAGCTCGCCGCGGCTCAGCGCGACGAGGGCCAGCGCGTAGATCGCGTACGCGTACGCCCACTGCTCGCCGCTCGACCAGCCGATCTCGCGTGCCTCGGCGCACAGGGCCGCCGCCGAGTCGAGGTCACCGAGGAACACGTTGGCGACGGCCAGCTCGATCCCGGCCAGCATCACGTTGCTGTTCAGCTCGCCCAGCCGCCGGTAGGCCGCCCGTGCCTCCTCGAACAACGACTTCGCGTGGGCGATGTCGTCGCCGACCAGGGCGTTGCAGCCGAGCCGGTGCGTTGCATAGGCCAGCGCGATGTCGTCCCGCGACGATCGGGCGTAGGCCCGGCACTCTTCCAGCATCGCGGTCGCCGCACGGAGGTCACCCTGCAAAGTGGCCACATACCCGTTGACCCACAACGCTTTCGCTCGGCAAGCGCCCGGCTTGGGAGCGCCCGCCAGCGCCCGGTCGAGCCAGTGCCGTCCCTCGCTGAGCACCCCGCAGCCCGCCCAGTAGAACCACAACGTCGAGGCCAGCCGCAGCCCGGCGGTCATCTCCGCTGGTGACTCGAGGCAGAAGGTCAGCGCAGACCGGAGGTTCGCGTGCTCGAGCCGCGTCCGCACCGAGATCTCCACCTGCCCGGGCCCGAACCAGTCCGCCTCACACCGCGAAGCCAGACCGAGGAAGTAGTCACGGTGCCGTCGGCGGATCTCGGTCTCCGCGCCGGTCTCGCGCAGCTGGTCGCGGCCGTACTGACGCAGCGGCTCCAGCAACCGGAACCGCGTCGCCTTCCCATCCTGCTCACAGATCAGCACCGACTGGTCGACCAGCTCGGCCAGATGGGTCAGGATCCCCTCGGCGGCCAGGCCGTCACCGGCACAGACCTGCTGGGCCGCGGCCAGGTCGAAGCTGCCGGCGAACACCGACGCCCGCGCCCACAGGCTGCGCTGGGCCGCGTCGCACAGCTGGTAACTCCATTCGACCGCCGCCCGCAACGTCTGATGGCGGGGGAGTCCACCCCGCGTTCGCATGCCCGGCATCCGGTAGCAGTCGGTCAGCTCGGACAGCAGATTGTCCAGCGTGAGCACCCGCATCTGCACCGCGGCCAGTTCGATCGCCAACGGGATGCCGCCCAGCAGGTGACACACCTCGGCCACCTTCGCCTGCGTCTCGTTGGTCACCGCGAACGCCGGGTGCACCGCGGCCGCCCGTTCCTCGAACAGCGCCAACGCCGGGTCCTGCAGCCACGCCCCGGGCGCCATGGGCTGCTGCGGATCGGGCAACGGCAGCGGCGACACCAGCCAGAGGTGCTCGCCCGGCAGGCCAAGGCGTTGCCTGCTCGTCGCGAGCAGCCGCAGCCTGGGCGCGGCGCGCAGCAAGGTCTCGGCCAGCGACGCGCACGCCTCCGCTAGGTGCTCGCAGTTGTCCAGGATAACCAGCGTCTGCCGGTCGCGCAGGTACTCGGTGAGCACCTCGGTCTGGCTTCGCCCGGTCTTGTCGTGCACGCCCAGCGACTCGAGCAGGGTGTGCGCCACCAGCGCGCCGTTCTGCAGGCCCGCGAGTTCGACCAGCCACACCCCGTCGGCGAACGCGCGGCGCAGCTGGCTGCCGGTGTGCAGGGCCAGCCGGGTCTTGCCGACCCCGCCCGGCCCGGTCAGGGTCACCATTCGCGCCTTGGACAGCAGGCGCTTGACCTCGGCCCCGTCGTGCTTGCGCCCGACGAAAGTGGTCGTGTCGGCGGGCAGGTTGCCCAGCCGGAACCCTGCGACGGCGGTAACCACGGGTAGAACCTTGGTGCTGTCGGCGCAGCGGGTCAATGTGGGTAGATCGCCATCCCTCGGAGGGAGCAACGGGGATCCGCCAATGTGAGTAAGGATGTCGTCGACCTCGTCACGCATCCGGCATGGGGTAGACCGACCTGGGCCGGCCGGCGCGGACCGCGGCGAGGCTCGTCCGGCAGGCGTGCAGGACCTCCCGGTTGGCCGCGGAGTCGGGTTGGGTGCCGCACTCGACACAGCGCAGGAGCACCGATCCGCCGGCCGAAAAGTCGACGGCCACGGGGGATTCGCAGTCCTCGCACCAGCGGTGACCGGACGCGGGCAGCACGTGCGCCGGATCGGAGACGCACTCGTGCATCCAGCACCGGTGCAGCCGGCAGGTGCTGCGCACGTGCGGGTTGAAACCGTGCTTCTCGGCGGTGTCCTCGGCGGCCAGGATCGCGGCCAGGTGCCGGTCGGTCAGGTCGCCGTACCGGTCGCGTGAAGTGCCGCCGCCGCCCATCGGGGCGGGACAGTCCGACGAGACCACCCGGAGGTGAGCCCGTGCAGCACTTCGTCGCACCATAGGACCCCTTCGACCTGCCCAGGGTCCGCGCGACCGGCGCGGCCGGCACCCGTACAAACACTCGACTTGATACGTGTACGGGTGGGTACTCTCCTTCCGCGGCCGTTCGTTCGTTCCGTCACAAGGGTGGTGGACCATGGTCGATCCCGAGTTCGCCGGTTTCCGTCCTCCTTCGCTCGATCGGCTCGGCACGAGCGAGGTCGAACAGCTGGAAACGCAGACCAGAGCCCTGCGTAAAGTCGATTATCAGTGCGGTGGCGGCATGTGCCGCGACGCGGTGGTGGTGCGGGTGCACTGGGGCCACGAGATGCTCCGGATGCACGCCACGGACCCGGTGCGGCAACGGCTGTTCATCGCCGTGGCGGACCTGCACAACCTGGCCGGATGGGTGTGCTTCGACAGCGGCCACATGGGCGCGGCGCACCACCACTTCGACGTCGCCCTCGGCCTTGCCGGCCAGGGTGGCGACGACGACCTGGTCGCCAACGTGCACTACCGGCAGGGGCGTGTCAATCTGCACTATGGCGCCCTGGACGAGGCGTTGTCGCACTTCCAGTGCGGTCAGCTGGCCGCGCAGAGATCCGGTTCGCGCCTGGCCGCCAGCATCCTCTACGTGAACCAGGCATGGGCGTACGCCAAGAAGGGCGAGGAGGAACTCACGCTCAGGCTCCTGGACCGGGCGAAGGCCGAGTTCGCCGCGGCAACTGGTCCGTCACCCGATTGGGCAAGGTTCTTCACTGAGACGGACCTGTCGGCGACGATAGGCACGGTACTCACCGAACTGGCTTTGACCGCGGACAGCCGTCATACCCGCGAGGCCATTCCGGCTCTCACCGAGGCGATGCGGGGCTACGGACCGGACATGGCCCGCAGCCGGTCGTTCTGCCTGATCGCCCTGGCCACCTGTTATCTGGTGGCCGGGGAGGCGGACGAAGGGTGCCTCATCGGGAGCCAGGCGGTGAGCGCGGGCGAAACCCTCAGATCCGTGCGGACCAAGGACCGGCTGCGTCCGCTCAAGCAGGAGACGGACAAGCGCGCGGACCATTCCGCGTCGCGCGCGTTGTCGGACTTCATCACGGCGTTCGTCACCAGCCCGACTCACGTCTGAGCGGTGCGGCGGCGGACCATCCTGCGTCGCGCGCGTTGTCGGGCTTCGTCACGGCACTTTTCACAAGCCGCACCTATGTCTGAGCGGTGCGGCGGCGGCGTTTCGGCGCAGGCTCCGGGTCCGGCTGCAGCAGGCTCGTGGTCAGGGCGATGTGCGCGGC
>CBIMJO010000207.1:0-10073 GCA_966244135.1 uncultured Actinocrispum sp.
CGGAAGAGGACCTCTGCGCGTTCCTCGGCCGCCGTGCGGGCCCAGGACGGTTGCGCGCGAACGGCATGCGCCACGGCCGCAGCGACATCCGCTGCCGTGGCCACTCCGACCGTCGCCAGGACCTGGCCGGTGGCCGGTTCGCGCACCTCCGCGGTGCCACCGCTGGTCTTGGGCCAGACTCCGTCCGGGACCAGCGTCATGACACCCTCGCCGTCCGGTGGGTCCAGGACCGGTCGACCTTGTTGATCACGTCGGCGCCGTACAGCCGCAACGCCTGGGTCAACGCGAACTCCGCCATGTACTCGCGGAACCGGTCGGGCGGTTCGGCGGCGAGGTTGTGCATCCGCCGGTTGGCCAGTACCGCCTCGCTGCCGAGCTGCCGGACACCGTCCTCGATCGCCTGGTCCATCTCGCGCGGGTCGGCGACGACGTCGCACAGCAGCCGGCCGTCGGGTTCGCTCGCCCAGATCTTGCGGCCCCCCAACAGCATCTGCCGTGGTATCCGGCCGCCGCCCAGCCGGCCCAGCCGGAGGTTGGCCGCGCCCGGCACGATGCCCTCCTGGGCCGCGGGCAGGCTGAAGTACGCGTCGGCCGCGGCGACCACGAGGTCGAACACGAGCAGCAGCTGGGCGCCGCCGCCGATGGCGAACGAGTCCACCGCCGCCAGCCAGGGTTTCTCCGGGCCGGCCGCGGTCCAGTGCTCACCGGGGGCCAGGCCGCGGGCGATCTTGTTGATGAACCCGAGCTCGCGGCGCATCAGGAAGTCGATGAACGGGATGCGGCCGGTGCCCAGGTAGGTCAGGTTGATCCCGGCGCTGAACACCCGCCTGCCCTGGTAGCGCGGATGGCTCATCGGCCCGCCGCGCAGCACGCCCACCCGGACCTGGCCGTCCAGCAGAGCCAGGTCGACGGCCGTCTCCAGGTCGTCGGTCAGCACGGCGTCCTCGGCGTTGAGGTGCTGTCCGTTGTGGACGGTCAGGTGCGCGGCGCCGTGGTCGCGTTCGATCGTCACCGTGCCGAGGTCGGCCACCCCGGTCGACTGGAACCCGGCCAGCAGGTGATGGGCCCGGTCGGTCGGCCGACGCATCGCCTCGACCAGGTGCGGCCCGCAGCCCGGGTCCGTCAGCACGGCACGCAGGAAGAGTCCCTGGTCGATCTCCCGGCCTTCCTTGCCCGCCTGGGCATGCCGCTGCTCGGCCTCGATCTGCTCCTCGGTGGGCACGAGTCCCGGAAACGCGACAGCCGCGCCGTACACCAGCTCGCGGATCCGCAGCGGCTCGCCCCCGGTCACCTCGCGGTAGACGGCGGCGGTGTGCGCCCGCAGGAAGCGGCTGCGCGCCTGACGGCAGGAGTCGTGCACCGCCTCGGCGGCACGGTGGTCCGCCTCATCGCGATCGGCCTTGGCGGGCAACCGGGCCAGCAGCTGCTCGCCGCCCGCGACGTGCTCGGCCAGCGAGCGGCGGTCGGCCGCGAGGTCGCCGGTGGCCCGGTAGTCCGCGGCCGTCATGCGTTCATCCGGCGCAGCGCCCGGTCGCAGGCGGCCAGATGCGCGCCGAGAGCGTCCTCAAAGGACATCACCGCCGCGTCCATCAGCAGGCGGCGCCGGATGGCCAGCTCGCTGCCCGCCAGGCCACGCAGTGCGGCTTCCTGCTGCGCCACCAGGGCGATCGGGTCGTCGGTGACCTGGTCGACCAGGCCGAGGTCGGCCGCCCGGCCGGCGTCGAGCGAGGTCTTGAACAGCAGCAGCTGCCGGGCACGGGCCACCCCGAGGTGCGTCGCCAGGCGGTGCAACACCATTCCGGGCCAGACGCCCTCGGCGGTGAGCGGCAGGTCCAGCCGCGCGGACGGGGTGGCGATCCGGTGGTCACAGGACAGCAGCAGCTCGAGGGTGAGGCCGCTGCAGTGCCCGTCGACCACCGCGATCGACAGCGCGCTGAGCCGCTCCAGCCTGCGCAAGGCCTGTTCCCACTTGCTGACCAGGTGGATCTGCACGCCGCCTGGCCACTGCTCCGGTACCGGGCCGCTGCTGCCGTTGATCAGGATCACCGCGACGGCGTCGCCGTCCGCGTCCTCGATCCGGTCGCACAGCCCGGTCAGCTCCCCGATCAGGGACGGCGACAGCGGCTGGGCGCTGTCCAGCGTCAGCACGAAGTCGACGTGGTCGGCCAGCCGGGTCACGGTGTCGCTGGAAGACAAGGGTTCCCCACTTACGTTGGTGATGTCAGTACCGGACCAGGGCGGTCTCGATGGTGGAACCGGGCCCCATGGTCATGAACAGGCCCAGGTCGCCCGGCCGGACCACGTTCTCGTCCAGCAGCCGGGCGAAGGAGAACAGGAACGAGCCGCTCGACAGGTTGCCGAAGTCGCGCAGCACGCTCGTGGTGTGCCGGACGTCGTGCCGGGTCAGCCCCAGGTTGATCGCCACGGAGTCGATCACCTTCTTGCCGCCGGAGTGGATGATCCAGTGCGCGATGTCGCTGCGCCGCACCCCGGTGCCGGCCAGCAGCCGGCCGATCACGCCCTCCGCGTTCGCCCCGACCACGTAGGGCACGTCCCGGTCGAGGAAGAAGCTGAACTTCCCGGCGTCGTCGTCCCAGTCGTACCGCATGGCGTCGATCGCCTCCGGCACGATGCAGCTGGAGAACTTCAGCAGCGCGGGCGCCTCGGCGGGGCCCGCCTGCCCGGACACCACGGCGATCGCGCTCGACCCGTCGCCGAACAGGCTGTTCACCACCGAGGTGCGCATCGTGCCGTCGAAGACGTACGCCGCCGAACAGGCCTCGATGCAGACCATCACGGCGACCTCACCGGGATGGGCGGCGGCCCACCCGGCGACCGCGCTGAGCGCGTTCAGCCCGGCGTTGCAGCCCATGCCGACCACGTCCAGCCGGCTGGTGCCGATGTCCAGGTCCAGTTCCTTGATCAGCAGCGCGCTGAACCCGGGGGTCATGAAGCCGGTGGACGACACGCAGCACAGGTACCGGACGTCGGCCAGGTCGACCTCGGCGTTCTTCAGGCAGGCCTGCAGGGCCCGGGCGCCCATGTCGATGCCGTGCTCGCGGTGCTTGCGCAGCAGTTCGCCCTGGGTCTCCATGACCTTGCGGCCGTCCGCGCCGTCCGGCGGCAGGGTGAGGTAACGGCGTTCGATCGCGCTGTTGAGGAATACCGACCTGATCCGCGGGTCGGTGATGTCGAAAATGTCCAGCAGTTCCCGCTGGGAATACGAGAACGGCGGCACCGCCGTCCCGACTCCGATGATCCGGGGGGATACCTCTGCCCGCAGGAATGGTGATTCCGTGTCCGGCGGCGGATCGACGCGCACCGAATCCAGTGTTTGTTCCACGTGCCCACCTTGACGTCGGAGTGCTCGGCCAATTCGTTGTACACCGAGCCGAGGCTCGTATTCCACCGAATGAGCCTGCGAAGTGGGTCACCAGCTCGGCCAGGGGTGGTTAGGGGTGGGTTCAGGGGTGTCATCCCGGAGATGTTCCGGTGACGCTGTTGTGCGTGGTGCGAGCGTCGCACGCGACCTCGACCAGCCGCAAGTGGGAACCGCGGCCGGAGGACCGGGCGGGGTTCGCCCCACAGCCGTGACGCGTGGAAAGGCATCGATGGATACGTCGGCCGGAGAAGTCGTCAAAGCACTGCGGGACGCGCTCAAGCAAATCGAACGCCTGCGCAGGCAGAATTCCGAGCTGGCCGCGGGCGCCGGTGAACCGGTCGCGATCGTGGGAATGGGCTGCCGTTTCCCGGGCGGGGTGGAATCGCCCGACGATTTGTGGCGGCTGGTCGCCGAGGGCGGTGACGCCATTGGCGCGCTGCCCGTCGACCGGGGTTGGAACGTCGACGAGCTGTATCATCCCGATCCGGACAATCCCGGGACCAGCTATGTCCGCGAGGGCGGTTTCCTGTCCGGCGCGGCACATTTCGACGCCGGTTTCTTCGGCATTTCCCCGCGTGAGGCCACCGCGATGGACCCGCAGCAGCGCCAGCTGCTGGAGGTGTCCTGGGAGACCCTGGAGCGGACCGGCATCGACCCGGAGAGCCTCCGCGGCTCGGATACCGGGGTGTTCGTCGGGACCAACGGCCAGGACTACGCGACCCTGCTGACCGAGGTCCCGGACGAGCTGGCCGGGCACGTCGGCACCGGCAACGCGGCGAGTGTCGCCTCCGGGCGGCTGTCCTATGCCCTCGGTTTCGAAGGCCCCGCGATCACAGTGGACACCGCGTGCTCGTCGTCGCTGGTGGCCCTGCACATGGCCGCGCACGCGCTGCGGCAACGGGAATGCTCCCTCGCGCTGGTCGCCGGGGTGACGGTGATGGCCACCCCGGCCGGGCTGGTGGAGCTGAGCCGGCTGCGAGGCCTGGCGAAGGACGGGCGCTGCAAGGCTTTCTCGGCGGCCGCGGATGGTGCGGGCTGGTCCGAGGGCATCGGTGTGATCCTGGTCGAGCGGCTGTCGGACGCGCGCCGCAACGGGCATCCCGTGCTCGCCATCGTGCGTGGCTCCGCGGTCAACCAGGACGGCGCCAGCAGTGGTCTCACCGCGCCGAACGGCCCCGCGCAGGAACGGGTCATCCGGGCCGCGCTGGCCGGGGCCGGGCTGTCCGCGTCCGATGTGGACGTCGTGGAGGCGCACGGGACCGGGACCAGGCTGGGCGACCCGATCGAGGCACACGCCCTGCTGGCGACCTATGGCCAGGACCGCGACCGGCCGCTGTGGCTGGGCTCGGTGAAGTCGAACCTGGGCCACACGCAGGCCGCGGCCGGGCTCGCCGGTGTGATCAAGATGGTCCAGGCGATGCGGCACGGCGTCCTGCCCGCGACCTTGCACGCCGACGAGCCGTCCCCGCACGTGGACTGGGACTCCGGCCAGGTGCGGCTGCTGACCGCACCGGTGGCGTGGGAGGGAACCCGCCGCGCGGGCGTGTCGTCGTTCGGGGTCAGCGGGACCAACGCGCACGTGATCCTCGAAGGCGTCGACGCCGTCGACGAGCCGGCAACGGCACAGGACGGGCCCGCGGTGTGGGTGCTGTCAGCGAAGGACGAAGTCGCGCTGCGCGCTCAGGCCGAGCGTTTGTCTACTGTGGACTCCGACCGGATCCTGGACGTCGGCTGGTCGCTGGCCACGACCCGGGCCGCACTGGACCATCGCGCGGCCGTCGTCGGACCGGACCGCGCCGGCCTGGTCAAGGGCCTGGCCGCGCTCGCCGCCGGACAGCCCGCGCCCGGCGTCCTGCACGGCACGGCCGGTGACACCGGCGCCGGAGTGGTCTTCGTGTTCCCCGGCCAGGGTGCGCAGTGGGCTGGGATGGCCAGGGACCTGCTGGCCGAATCACCGGTGTTCGCCGCCCGGCTGGCCGAGTGCCGGGATGCGCTCGCCCCGTTCGTCGACTGGGACCTGTACGAGGCGCTGGACGATGAGGACCTGCTGGCGCGGGTGGATGTCGTGCAGCCGGTGCTGTTCGCCGTCATGGTGTCACTCGCCGCGGTCTGGCAGTCGTACGGTGTCCAGCCCGCCGCGGTGGTCGGGCACAGCCAGGGCGAGATCGCCGCGGCCTGCGTCGCCGGCGCGATCAGCCTGCCGGACGGCGCCCGGATCGCGGCCTTGCGCAGCAAAGCTTTGCTGCGGTTGTGCGGACGTGGCGGGATGCTGTCGATCTCGTTGCCGGTCAACGAGGTCGAGGAGTTGCTCGAGCCCTGGCGCGGGCGGCTCTGGATCGCCGCGGTGAACGGCCCCGCCGTGGTCGCCGTCTCCGGTGAGGCCGATGCCTTGACGGAGCTGGAGAAGGTGTTGTCACAGCGGCGGGTCATGCGGCTGCGCGTGCCCGGCGTGGACTTCTCCGCTCACTCCGCGCACATCGACGAGATCGCCGGGGAACTGCACGAGTGCCTGGCGCCGGTGCGGCCGGCCGAGGGACGGATCCCGTTCTTCTCCGCCGCGCGAGCGACCTGGCTGTCCGGCGACCAGCTGGACGGCGGGTACTGGTTCGAGAACATCCGCGAGGCGGTCCGGTTCGGCGACGCCGTGCAGCGCCTGATCGAGTCCGGCTACCGGACGTTCGTGGAGGTCAGCGCGCATCCGGTGCTGACCCCGGCGGTCCAGGACATCCTGGCGGCCGCGGGTGAACGGGGCCTGGTCGCCGGAACCCTGCGGCGCGACAAGGGCGGGCTGGACCGGGTGCTGGCATCGCTGGCCGAGACCTGGGTGTGGGGCGTGCGGATCGACTGGGACGCCGTGTATCCCGGTGCCGGGCGGACCGTCCTGCCGACGTATGCGTTCCAGCACAAGCGGTACTGGGTGGACGTCACACCGCGGGCGGACCGGTCCGCGCATCCGGTGCTGGGCCGGGCCGTGGAGCTGCCGGAGTCCGCCAGCGTGCTGTTCACCAGCCGGTTGTCGTTGTCCTCCCACCCATGGCTGGCCGATCACGCCGTGCGGGACACGGTGATCGTGCCGGGCGCGTTGTTCGTCGAACTCGCCGTACTGGCAGGCGGTGAGACCGGCTGTGGCCTGGTCGACGAGCTGACCCTGGCGAAACCCCTTGTCCTGCCGGACCACGGCGGCGTCCTGGTCCAGGTGCGGGTGGACGCACCGGACGGCACCGGCCGCCGCGCGCTGACCATCAGCTCGCGCCGTGACGGCGCCCTGCTGGAACATTCCTGGACCCAGCACGCGTCCGGCACACTGGCCCCCGCGCCGCCCGAAGTCCCGGCCCAGCCTGGGCAATGGCCACCGGCCGGTGCCGAACCCGTTGACATCGAAGGTTTCTACACCGCGCTCGCGGACACCGGATACCACTACGGCCCGTCGTTCCAAGGGCTTCAGGCCGCCTGGCGCCGTGGTGACGAGGTGTTCGCCGACGTCCGGCTGCCCGACATGGTCGAGTCCCGGGGCGGGCTGCACCCGGCGCTCCTGGACGCCGCGCTGCACGCGATCGGCTTCGGGCCGTCCGCCGAACCCGGCCGCCTGCCCTTTGCCTGGCAGGACATCCAGCTGTTCGCGACCGGCGCGCGGGCGGCCAGGGCCCGGATCGCGCCGGACGGGGCCGGGGGAGTGTCGCTCACCCTGACCGACACCGCGGGTGACGCCCTCGCCTCGATCGGGTCCCTGGTCCTGCGGCCGATCGGCACGTTCGACGCCGCCGCCTCGGACGCGATGTTCGGTCTGGAATGGACAGAGGTTCGCACCGGATCACCGGCCGGTGACTGGACACTGGTCTCCGCGGTCCCGGACGGCGACGTGCCCGGTGTGACCGTCATCGACTGCCGAGGCGCCGCGGACACCGTCCGGGCGGCCATCCTGGATGTGGCGAGCCATGCCAAGCGGTGGCTGAGCCGCGAGGACGACGTACGGCTGGTGTTCCTGACCCAGGGTGCCGTCGCCCCCGGCATCACCGACCTCGGGCACGCGTCGATCTGGGGCATGCTGCGGGCGATCCAGGCCGAGCACCCGGGCCGGTTCGGCTGGGTGGACATCGACACCTGCCAGGCGTCGTGGGCGGCGATCCCCGTGGCACTGGCCACGGACGAACCACAGCTCGCGGTGCGCAACGGCACCGTGCTCGCGCCTCGCCTGGCACGGGCCGCCGTCAGCCCGGGCGACCGGCGGCTGGACCCGGCCGGCACCGTCCTGATCACCGGCGGGACCGGGACGATCGGCGGCCTGGTGGCCCGGCACCTGGCGGCCGCGCACAGCGTCCGGCACCTCATCCTGGCCAGCCGCAGCGGCCCGGCCGCTGCGGGCGCCGAGGAGTTGCGGGCCGAACTGGCCGCAATGGGCGCCGAGACCGAGATCGTGGCCTGCGACATCGCCGACCGCGACCAGACCGCGGCCCTGCTGGCGGGGATCCCGGCGTCCCGGCCGCTCACCGCGGTCGTGCACACCGCCGGAGTACTGGACGACGGCCTGTTCGAATCGCTCACCCCGGACCAGTTCGACCGGGTGCTGCGGCCCAAGGTGGACGCGGCGGCCGTGCTGCACGAGCTGACAAAGGACATCGACCTGGCGAAGTTCGTGCTGTTCTCCTCGGCCACCGGGGTGTTCGGCGCGGCCGGTCAGGCCAACTACTCGGCCGCCAACTCCTACCTCACCGCACTGGCCTGGCACCGGCATGCCGCCGGTTTGCCGGCGACCGCGCTGGCATGGGGTTTCTGGCAGCAGCGCAGTGGGATGACCGCGCACCTGGGCGACAGCGACCTGTCCCGGATGAAACGGCTGGGCATGTCGCCGCTGTCCTCTGCCGAAGGTATGAGCCTGTTCGACCTCGCGCTGACGTCGAGTGACCCCGTGCTGATCCCGGCCCGGCTGGACACCGCGCCGCTGCGGGACCTGCCGGACATCCCGGCGTTGTTCCGCGGCCTGGTCCGTACCGTGACCCGCCGGTCCGCGTCGAATGCGGCGCAGGATGGGCCGTCGCTGGCCGACCTGTCCGATGTGGAGCGGGAACGGGTGGCGCTGGACATCGTCCGGACGCACACCGCGGTCGTGCTCGGCCACGACGACCCGGGCACGGTGGCGGAGGAGCGGCCGTTCAAGGATCTCGGGTTCGACTCGCTGATCTCGGTCGAGCTGCGCAACCGGCTGCAGGAGGCGACCGGGCTGCGGCTGCCGGCCACGCTCGTGTTCGACTACCCGACGCCCAAGGCGCTGGCCCGCAAGCTGGCCGGTGGCGTCAAGCCTCGGATGCGGCCGGTGGTGGCGGCCGCCGGTGACGAGCCGATCGCGATCGTCGGCATGGCCTGCCGGTTCCCCGGCGGCGTGGCGTCCCCGGAGGACTTGTGGCGCCTGGTGTCCGAAGGCGGCGACGCGATCTCCGGGTTCCCCGCGGACCGCGGCTGGGACCTCAGCGACTTCTACCACCCGGATCCCGACCATCGTGGCACGAGCTATGTGCGCGAAGGCGGTTTCCTCACCGACGCCGCCCTGTTCGACGCCGGGTTCTTCGGGATCTCGCCCCGTGAGGCGGTCGCGATGGACCCGCAGCAGCGGCTGTTGCTGGAAGTGGCCTGGGAAGCCGTGGAACGCGCCGGGATCGACCCGATCGCCCTGCGCGGCAGCCAGACCGGTGTGTTCGCGGGGGCGATGTACCACGACTACATCACGCGGCTGCCGTCCGTCCCGCCGGAGATCGAGGGCTACCTGGGCACCGGCACCGCGGGCAGCGTGGTGACCGGCCGGGTCGCCTACGCCTTGGGGCTGGAAGGTCCTGCGGTCACCGTGGACACCGCGTGCTCGTCCTCCTTGGTCGCGCTGCACCTGGCCGCGCAGGCACTGCGGCTGGGGGAGTGCACGCTCGCGCTGGCCGGTGGGGTCACGGTGATGCCATCGGTCGACCTGTTCGTGGAACTGTGCCGGCAGCGCGGTCTCGCGCCGGACGGGCGCAGCAAGGCGTTCGGGGCGGGTGCGGACGGGTTCGGGATGTCCGAGGGTGCTGGTGTCCTTGTGGTGGAACGGCTTTCGGACGCTAGCCGCAATGGTCATCGGGTGCTTGCGGTGTTGCGTGGTTCGGCGGTGAACCAGGATGGTGCGTCGAATGGTCTGACCGCGCCGAACGGGCCGTCGCAGGAGCGCGTGATCCAGGCCGCGCTGGCGAACGCCGGGCTGACCGCGGACGATGTCGACGCGGTTGAGGCGCATGGCACCGGCACCTCGCTCGGTGACCCGATCGAGGCCCAGGCGTTGATCGCGACCTACGGCCAGGACCGGGATCGCCCGCTGTGGCTGGGTTCGGTGAAGTCGAACATCGGGCACGCCCAGTCGGCGGCGGGTGTGGCCGGGGTGATCAAGATGGTGATGGCGATGCGCCATGGCATCCTGCCCCGGACCTTGCATGCTGACGAGCCGTCTCCGCATGTCGACTGGTCGGCCGGATCGGTGCGGCTGCTGACCGAGCCGGTCGAGTGGACCGGTGTGCGACGGGCCGGGGTGTCCTCGTTCGGGATCAGCGGGACCAATGCGCACGCGATCATCGAGGCACCCGAGCCGCGACCGGTGGCCGGGCGCGGACCGGACGGTGTCGCGGCGTGGGTTCTGTCCGGCAAGACCCCGGCCGCCCTGCGGGCTCAGGCGTCC
>CBIMJO010000208.1:0-10051 GCA_966244135.1 uncultured Actinocrispum sp.
TTGCCGGACGCGTCACGGGCGATGACACGGTAGTAATACGTGCCCGCGGCGAGGCCGGTGTCCGTATAGGTGGTGCCAGTAGCGGTGTTGACGCGTGTGGCGGCGCTCGGGGTGAAACCGTTGGTGGTGGACCGGTGGATGTCGTAGCCGGTGACGCCCACGTTGTCGGTGGCGGCGGTCCACGACAAGGCCGTCGTGCCGACGCCGCCGGTGGCGGTCAGGTTCGTTGGCGCCGTGGGGGAGATGCCGTCGCCCGCGACCGGGACGTCCTTGTCCGCGGCGACCTCGGTGGCCGACAGTGCACGGTTGTAGATGCGCACGTCGTCCATCTCACCGGCGAAGTACTCGCCCCAGATCAAGTTGCCGCCCAACCGCAACGGCGCGGTGGACGAGGCGATGTTGCCGGTCACGGCCGCGTTGGCGACCTCGGAACCGTTGACGTACAAGCGCAATGTGCTGCCGTTGTACGTCACAGAGAGGTGTGACCACGTGTTCAGCGGCAGCGGCGAGGAGCCGTTGACGAACTTCTCGTTGCCGCTGATGAAGTAGCTCGACGGAATACCCGGGCCGGACGCGTACAAGGAGTACGAGAGGTTGCCGGCGGCTTCCTTCAGGATCGCGGTCCGCCAGGCGGTGTTGGCCGTGGGCTTGACCCAGGCCGACAACGTCATAGCGCTGGACAGCCGGAGATCGGCGGCGTCGGCGATGGTGACGAGGTTGTCGACACCGTTGAACGACAAGCCACCGGAGGTGTGACCGGCGCTCCAAGACGCGCCGGACAAGGTCCCGGTGTGGCCACGGCCGGTGCGGTCGATGACCGAGGACCCGGCGCCGTCATCGAAGCTGTAAGCCGCGATCAGCGAAGGATCGCCGCCCGAGACTCGCGCGAAGTTGGCTCTGTACGTGCGATCCACGCTGTCGGCGAAGATGTCGTGCACGCGGGCGCCGCCGTCGGACCAGTTCTGGAACTCGTACGTGTTCACGCCGACCTGCTGGGTCTGCGCGGTGGACAAGGTCAGGTGCGAGCCGACGATGGCCTGGACGGTGAACGGCGCCGGGCCGGCCTTGCCGCTCAACGTGGTGGTCAGGCCGGGCGGGCTGGTCTCGATGGTCAATGTGCTCACGCGCGGGTTGAGGCGTCGGCTGGCCGTGGTCGTCGCGCCCGTGCTGTCGGTGGCGGTGAGCCGGAGTTCAAGGTAGGCAGGGTATTCATGGTCGGGACCGTCGAAACTGCCGCTGGACACGCCGTTGAACGTCGTCAGCTGGTGCTCGTGGCAGTTGTCGATGGTGGGGCAGTGATGCAGGATCA
Source organism: uncultured Actinocrispum sp. (assembly GCA_966244135.1). Taxonomy (GTDB): domain Bacteria; phylum Actinomycetota; class Actinomycetes; order Mycobacteriales; family Pseudonocardiaceae; genus Kibdelosporangium. The sequence continues at coordinate 1,310 of CBIMJO010000208.1, forward strand.
CTTGCCAGTTCAACGCGGACGCGGGTAATGGTCCATCCTCGGCATCGGTTGCCGACCCGTTGAAGTTGATCGTGTCGCCGACGGCCCACGTGAACGAGGTCGCGGGGTTGGCGATCGTGACTGTCGGTGGCGTGGTGCCAGCGAAGATCCGTTTACTGGCAACGTCTGTGAGCCCACCGGGATCGGTGACCCGGACGCTCGCGTTGTACACCTTGGCTGTCGTGTACGTCTTGTTGATCGTGGCGCCGGTGCCGTCGTTGTAGTTGCCGTCGCCGTCGAGGTCCCAGGCGTACGTCAGGGCCGACCCTTCGGGGTCACTGGACGAAGCCGCGCTGAAGGACACGTTGAGCGGCAACGAACCCTGGGTGGGCGTGGCTGTGATGGCAGCGGTCGGCGGCTGGTTGCCGGAGTTGTAGCGGATCCGGTGCACCTCGCCCAGCGCGATGTCCACATAGAACACGTCACCGTTCGGTCCGGTCTTCAGGTCGACCGGGAAGATGTTGTTGCGGAACCCGATCCGGGTCGCCGGGTCCGGAACACCGTTGCTGCCTGGGAACATGGTCCAGATGCAGCGGCGGCTGTAGTCGGCGAAGAACAGGGCTCCCTTGTACTGCGCGGGATACGAGTCACCGGTGTAGAAGCTCGTGCCGGAGATGGACGACCCCACATCACCGTTGCAGCCATCACCGGCGACGACAGGGTCGCCGTGGTTGTACGTGTAGTGCGGCGTCACCGTTGGCACGGCACCGCTGTAGATGCGGTTGCACAGGTTCAGCCCGAAGTTGTAGCCGCCGTTGACCTGGTTGCCTTCCATGCACGGCCAGCCGAAGTTGTCGATGCTGCCGTCGGTCGGACTGGCGACCCGGTCGATCTCCTCCCAGGTGCCCCAGCCCACGTCGCCGGCCCAGATCTCGCTGGTACCAGGGCGGAACGCGAACCGGAACGGGTTGCGCAGGCCGGTGGCGATGATCCGGCGGGCGTTCGCGTCGGTGCTGTTGATCATCGGGTTGCCCGGCGCGCCCTGGCCGGTGACCGGGTCGATCCGGATGATGCTGCCGTCCAGGCCGGTCGGGTCGGTCAGCGTCTGGATGTCCTGCGACCGCAGCGATCCGCCCTCGGCGGTGGGCACGGTCTGCGTCCCGCCAACGCCGGCCGGCGGGTCGCCGCACGGGTTGAGCGGGTTGCCGTCCTGGCCGTAGTCGGCGAACACGTAGCTGGCGCCGTCACCGCCGCTGGCATAGAGATAACCGTCCGGGCCGAACTGCAGGTCGCCGACCGAGTGGCTCGGGTACTGCTGGCACCAGTCCTCGACCAGCACCTGTTCGGTGCCATTGAGGTCCAGTTTGGACAGACGGCCGGAGATGACGCAGCCGTCCCCGGTCTCGCCGGGCGGGTTGGGGCAGGAGTCGCCGGTGGCGCCGGGCGTTCCCCAGCGGGGCGCGGTACCGCCGATCGCCGCGTCGTGCGCGTACAGCACGTACACCGACGGATCGTTGGGGAACCCCGGCGCGAGAGCGAGGCTCATCATGCCCCGGTCGTGCTCGTTGAAGACTTTCGTTCGCAGGTCGGCGAACACGGTCGGGGTCGGATCGCCGAGGCCGTCGAAAACCTTGATGAGACCGCTTTTCTCGGCCACGAACACGCGGCCGTCATCGGCGAAGTCGACCGCCATCGGCTGCTCGAGGTTGGCGAAGATGGTCTGGTCGGTGAACCCGGCGGGCAACGCCTGGGCTGTCGGGGGAATCACCACCAGCGGGACCAGGCTGAAAACTGCCGCGATGGCAACGGTTTTCCGCGATCTCCGCAGCTGTGTCCACATCTGACACGCCCCTCTCCGAGCGCGACGCGTGCCGGCCCTACGGCGTACTCGCGCCTTTCGGGGCTTTTGTTACTCGGTCAGAGCGAAAACACCGGTTTCAGATCCAGCCGCGCTTGGTGGCCTGCCAGATGAGCTGAACACGCGTGCGGACGCCGGTGATCTTGATCAGGTCGTGTAACCGGCGCTGCACCGTGCGTGTGCTCAGCCCGAGCTGCGCGGCGATCGACTGGTCGGTGAGACCGGCCAGCAGCAACGACAACAGCCGCATATCGCCGGGGGTCGGCTCGTCGCTGGTGCGGTCCTCGTCGAGCTCGCCGTTGGCTCCGATCAGCAGTGGTGTGGAAGATGCCCACAGGGTCTCGAAAAGGGCGGCCAGCGCGTCCAGGAGCCCGCTCGGGTGAACGAGTACCGCCGAAGGCTCGCCGCCCGACTGGGTTTGCGCCACTGGGACCAACGCGAGGTCGTCGTCGGCGATCGCGAGCTTCAACGGCAGGTCCACCGCGATCCGGGCCTCCTCGCCCTGCTGCGCGGCGTGCGTGACCATGTACGGGTCGCCGTTGAGCATTAACAGTTGCCGGTCGTAGATCACCCGGTAACGCACGCCGATCGCGAGCGCCTGGAACTCGACTTCGTTGTCCTGAGCGGAAACTGCGACAACTGGCGGCTTGACGAGCCCGCGGACCTCCTTGCGGGCGCTGCGCTGCAACTGGTCCACGCGCTGGGCGATCGCCTTGGCGCCGTGCACCAGCTCGATGAACTCGCCCGCCCCGCGCAGCGCCGTGCGGCTGCGGTACTCGTCGGTCAGCTGGGCGATGCGCGCGCGGATCTCCTGTAACTCCTGCTCGCGGCTCTGCACCAGGGGCCCGAGCGCGAGATCCGGTGGGGTGGCCCGGTATCGGGGCGGTGGCCCGCTGACCGGCGAGGCCATGCCCTGGGATTCCAGTGCCAGCAACAGGGTCGTCGCCTCGGCGACCGAGGTGCCCAGCTGCTCGGCCAGTTCGGCGCCGGTGGCCGTCGGCATCCGCAGCAACATCCGGTAGGCGTGTTCCGCGACCCCGTCGAGACCGGCCACCTCGAGCATCGACACCCCCGTGGTTGGTTCTTTTCCTGCTACTTCGTTTTCCGGCCAGAAAACGTGACGGAATCACGTCATGTCATCAGTCCGCCACCGAGAGCCATGGAGCGGAGCGTATCGGACTGCACACAATCCGAAAGATCCTCCGCGTAAGAGCCGTGTGAGATTTGGGGGTGTCAACGCAGGTCGGAGGGTCTGTTCATGTTTTCCGCCGGGCTACGGCGAATGGCGTAACCCCGGCCTTTTCACGGGTGAAACCGTGAGTCAGGAGAACTATGTCCACGCGTAGACGGAGCGGCGGGACACTCCGGGCGGCATTGACCGTCGTCCTCGCCTTCGTCCTTGCGACCGTGTATTCGAGCAACGCTTTCGGTTCCGCTGCTCCAAACAGCGGCACCCCCGTCACCGACCCGGCCACCAAGATCGACAAGGTGGTACAGAACACCCTGACCCAGTCCGGGTCGGCCACCTTCTTCGTGGTGCTGAACTCCGAGGCGAACCTCAGCTCCGTCACCGCCACCGGGCGGGCCGGAACCCAGCGCACCAAGGACGTCTTCGCCGCGAAGACCTCGTTCGCCGACCGCACCCAGGCCGGCCTGCGTGATCTGCTGACCGCGCGGGGCGCGCAGTTCACCCCGTTCTGGATCGTCAACACCATCAAGGTGACCGGCGGCGACGCGGCCCTGGCCGACGAGATCGCGGCACGTCCTGAGGTGAAGCAGATCGTGCCGGAGCGGTTGCACGAGATCCCGCAGCCGAGCCCGGGCCAGGCCGAGGCCCAGATCGACGCGGTCGAGTGGAACATCAGCCAGATCAACGCTCCCAAGGTCTGGTCGGACTTCAGCGACCGCGGTGAGGGCGTTGTGGTCGCGAACATCGACACCGGTGTCAGCTACCAGCACCCCGCCCTGGTCGGGAAGTACCGCGGCACCAAGGGCGACGGCACCTTCGACCACAACTACAACTGGTTCGACCCGTCGAAGGCCTGTGGCAACCCGTCGCTGGCCCCGTGTGACAACAACAACCACGGTTCCCACACCATGGGAACGATGGTCGGCGACGACGGCACCAACCAGGTCGGTGTCGCGCCGGGCGCGAAGTGGATCGCGGCCAAGGGCTGCGAGTCCAGCTCCTGCTCGGACACCTCGCTGCTGGCCTCGGGCCAGTGGGTGGTCGCGCCGACCGACCTCAACAACCAGAACCCGCGCCCGGACCTCGCGCCGGACGTGGTGAACAACTCCTGGGGCGGTGGCGGCAACGACACCTGGTACCAGGAGACCGTGCAGACCTGGGTCGCGGCGGGCATCTTCCCGGCGTTCTCCAACGGCAACAGCGGTGCCCTGGGCTGCAACAGCTCCGGCTCCCCGGGCGACTACGCGGTGTCGTACTCGGCGGGCGCGTACGACATCAACGGCACGATCGCCAGCTTCTCGTCGCGTGGACCTGGCATCGGCGGGATCGTCAAACCGAACATCGCCGCGCCGGGCGTGAACGTGCGGTCGTCGCTCGGTTCCGGTGGTTACGGGACGATGAGCGGCACCTCGATGGCATCCCCGCACGTGGCCGGGACGGTCGCGCTGCTGTGGTCGGCTTCGCCCTCGCTGGCCGGGGACATCAACGCCACCAAGGCCTTGCTGAACCAGACCGCGGTGGACACGCCGAACTCGCAGTGTGGCGGCGCGCCGGAGAACAACAACGTCTTCGGTGAGGGCAAGCTCGACGCCTTCGCGCTCGTCAGCGCCGCTCCGCGCGGCCCGACAGGCGCCGTGTCCGGCACCGTCACGAGTGCGGGCAAGCCCGCCGCCGACGTGAAGCTCACGTTCGCCGGTCCGTCGTCGCTGGTCAAGACCACCGGTGCGGACGGCAAGTACCTCGCGGACAAGCTCCCGGTCGGCGAGTACACCGTGACGGCGACCAAGTTCGGCCTGGCCACCAAGGAGGCCAAGGTCACGGTGATCGAGGGCAAGCCGCAGATCGCCGACTTCGACCTGCCGCCCGCGCCGAGCTTCACCGTCAAGGGTGTCGTCAAGGCGTCCGACGGAACCTCGTTGGCCGGGGCCGATGTCTCGGTGACCGGTGTACCGATCGCCGCGGTGAAGACCGACGCGACTGGTACCTACACGCTGGCGAACGTGCCCGCGGGCAGCTACGAGATCACCGCGGACTACGGCCGCTGGCTGCAGCCGTTGCGCAAGACGGTTGCCGTCAACGGGAACGTGACCGCGGACTTCGTGTTGCAGCCCAAGGTCGACGCCTATGGCTACACGCCACGGCATGTCGCACCGTCCTGGGTGGACACTCCGACCGCGTTGGCACTGACCGGTGACAACGCCTCCGCGAACGTCACCCTTCCGTTCCCGGTGACGTTCTACGGCAAGACCTACAAGAGCGCGGCCGTGCACACCGACGGCTACCTCGCGTTCGCCGGGACCGGTCTGCCCGGCGGGACCATCCCGTCGCCGACCGCCCCGAACGGCGCGATCTACGCGTTCTGGGACGACCTCGTGGTGGACGCGTCCGCGAGCGTGCGGACCGCGACCGACGGCGCCGCGCCGAACCGCCGGTTCGTCGTGGAATGGCGCAACGTCACGGTGAAGTCGGCGCCGGGCAGCCGGTTGTCGATCGAGCTGATCGTCACCGAGGGCGGCCGGGTGCAGATCCAGTACAACGGGATCGACCAGGCCAACCCGGCCGAGGCCGGTGCGGGCGCGACCGTCGGCCTGGAGAACGAGGCCGGTACCGTCGCCCTGGCGTACTCGGTGAATAAGCCGCACCTGACCGACTCCGTGGCGATCTCGGCGCGCGTGCCGAACACGGGCCTGGTCCGCGGCACGATTACCGACGCCAACGACAAGCAGCCCATCGCGGGCAGCACGGTGAGCCTGCAGCGCGCGGGCAGCACCGTCACCGCGGCGACCGACGCGTCCGGTTTCTACCAGGCCGAGGTCGCGCTGGGCAGCTTCACCGTGGTGGCCGCGCGGGCGAGCTACGAGACCGCACGGGCGAACCTCACGATCGGCTCGGAAGGCGTTGTCCTGACTCAGGACTTCGCGCTCAAGACGCCGAACTTCGAGGCGAACCCGGCGTCGCTGGAGGTCGTCGTGCCGGCCGGGGAGACCCGCAAGCGCACCCTGACCGTCCGCAACTCCGGCAGTGCCACCGGAACCTGGGAGTTCAAGGAGGTGTCCGGCGGTGCGCTCGGTGAGCCCGCTGCCGAAGCCGCCAAGAAGACCGTGCTGCCCAAGGGTTTCAACCCGAACGCCAGCACCTCGCAGGGCCTGCCGGTGAGCACCAAGGCCACCGTCAAGGCGAACAACGAGCCGATGGCCCCGGGCAACGTCCTGAAGCAGTTCCCGCTCAACGAACTGACGACGGGCTGGGGCGCCGGGTACAACGCCGGCAGCCTCTACGCCACCGACGCGACCGCGCTGGCCATCGCCCAGTACGGCGTGGACGGCACGTTCGGGCGGCAGTTCCCGACCGCCTTCGGTGGCTGGCCGGGCGACCTGACCTTCGTCCCCTCGCGCGGCCTGCTCTGTGCGGTGACCGTGGGCGGCGACAACGGGATCCGATGCCTCAACCCGGGCACCGGGCAGGTCGTCAGCACGATCACGGGCGCCCCGTGGTCGTCGATCTCGCAGCGTGGCCTGGCCTACCGGGCCGACGATGACACGTTCTACATCGGCGGCTGGAACCAGGGCATCATCTACAAGGTCAAGGGTCTGTCCTATCCGGACCCGGGCACGCTGGTGAGCCAGTGCTCGCCGGGCGGTTCGCTCGCCGGCATCGCCGGTCTGGCGTACTCGCCGCGGGGCGCGCTGTGGATCGCGCCGAACGCCTCGACCGAGGTGCTCACCGCGGTCAACCCGGACACCTGCGCCCAGATCGCCACCGTGGCCGACCCGAACCCGGCGGCGTTCACCGGGGCGGGCCTGGAGCTCGACGACACCGGCAACCTGTGGGTCATCTCGCAGACCAGCGGTGGCAAGAGCACCGCGTACCTGGTCGAGTCGCCGATCCCGTCGTTCTCCGACGTGCCGTGGCTGTCCGAGAGCGTCACCTCGGGCCGGCTCGGCGCGGGTGGCGGGCAGCAAGTCGACATCTCCATCGACGCGACCAACCTGCAGCCGGGCGTGTACGGGGCGACGATCTTCCTCGTCACCAACGCGGCCAAACGGTCGACGATCTCCATCCCGGTCAAGGTGATCGTGCCGAAGACCAGGATCGGGCTCGACGCCGGTGGCAGCGGCGGGGTCGACTCGCTGGGTGACACCTGGAAACCCGACCAGGCCTACTCCAGCGGAGGCCAGGGCTGGCTCGGCCAGGCGTCGAAGGTGGTGTCCACCACTGAGACCATCTCCGGCACCAACGAGCAGTCGCTGTACCAGACCCAGCGGGAAGGCGCCTACGAGTACCGGTTCGACGGCCTGGCGAAGGGTGTCTACCAGGTCGAGCTCAACTTCGCCGAGCTCGGCTGGACGGACCCGAACACACGCCTGTTCGACATCATCATCGAGGGCAGGCTGGTCACGCCCGCGCTGGATGTCGCGGGTGAGGTCGGCGGCTTCGCGGCTCTGTCGCAGTCGACGTTCGTCCAGGTCGACGATGGTGCCCTGAATGTTCGGTTCGTCTCGCGGTCGGGAGCGCCGATCGTGAACGGGATCAGGGTCACCGAACGTCCGGACCGCACGGCTCCTTAGTGGGGTCGCCGTTATAGCTACTCGTGGGTAGCATGCCGTGCATGACGTGGATGGTGTACGGCGCTAACGGATACACAGGGGAGCTCGTCGCGCGCCTGGCTGTGGCGCGCGGCGAGCGTCCCGTTCTCGCGGGACGGTCCCCGAAGGTCGCCTCGCTGGCGAACTCGCTGGGGCTGCCGCACCGGATCTTCGACCTCAGCTCGGCTGCGGCGGGGCTGGAGGGGATTTCCGCGGTCGCGCACTGTGCTGGGCCGTTCTCGGCGACTTCTCGTTTGATGGTGGATGCGTGTCTGGCCACTGGGACGCACTATCTGGACGTCACCGGGGAGATCGACGTCTACGAGGCGATCTTCGCCCGGTCTGCTGAGGCTTCTTCCGCGGGTGTTGTTTTGTTGCCTGGCTCGGGGTTTGACGTCGTGCCCAGTGACTGTCTGGCGGGGATGCTCGCCGCCGCCCTGCCTTCGGCGACGCATCTCCGGCTGGCTTTCCTCGCTGGTGGTGGGCTGAGTGGCGGGACCTTGCGGACCACCGTTGAGGGGATGGGGACGGGTGGGCAGGCGCGTGTGGACGGTGAGATCGTCACGGTTCCCATGGCGCACAGCGTGATCACCGCGCACTTTCCTTCTGGGCCGCGGTCGGTTGTCTCTTTGCCTTGGGGGGATGTGTCTACCGCGTATCACTCGACGGGGATTGCCAACATCACTACGCATATGGCGGTTGGTTTGCCGGGTGGGTTGATCAGTGGTGGGCAGCGGGTTTTCGCTCCGGTTATGAAGACTTCGCTGGGGCAGTGGGTTGGGAAGGCGTTGGTGGGGTTGGTGAGTGGGCCCGGGGAGCGGCGGCGGGCTGTTACGCGGTCGGAGTTTTGGGGTGAGGTCAGGGATTCTGCGGGTCGTACCGCGACTGGCACTCTCGTTACGCCGAATCCTTATGCCATTACTGCTGATGCTGTGGTTCGGATCGCTACTGAGATCCACAATGTCAAGCCTGGGGCTCAGACTCCCGCCACTGCTTTCGGTCCTGAGTTCGTGCGGTCTTTGGAGGGTGTGACTGTTGGTGCGATCACGGTCACTTCTTAGGGGGTTGTGCTTTTAGAGCTCCTAACAAAGTTCGAGGTTGATCAGTCGGCGGAAGCAGATAATGCCGCA
>CBIMJO010000209.1:0-10051 GCA_966244135.1 uncultured Actinocrispum sp.
GCCAGGCGACCTCGCCGGCGAGCGTGCTCGGGATCAGCGCGGGGAACAGCCGGGGTGTCGCCTTGGCGTGGTCGACCAGCCAGTTCTCGCCTTTGCCGGACACCACGACGTAGTCGTCCTCCAGGACCATCGTGCAGCCGACGGCCGTGCCCAGGCTGACCCCGGTGCGGTCCGGGCGCTCGTCCGGCTCCAGTCCGCTGTCCGCGATCGCCTCGCGGGCCGCGACCAGGGCGAACTGGACCGAGCGGTCCAACGTCGTGGTCTGCCGTTCGTCCAGGCCCTCCGCCGCCGGGTCGAAGTCGCACTCGGCGGCGATGCGCGAGCGGAACCCGGTGGCGTCGAACAGGCTGATCGCCCGGGTGGCGGTGCGGCCGTGGGACAGCAGGTCCCAGAACGCCTTCGCCCCGATCCCGCCCGGCGCCACCACCCCGAGGCCGGTGATCACCGCACGCCTGCTCATGGCAGTTTTTCCGTGTCGACATGCCCCAGCTCCGGCCGGGGCGCGAGCGGCGCCAGCGCGAACACCGCGGACACCGGCTCGGTGCCGTGGTTGTCCAGCCGGTGCCGCACGCCGATGGGGATGTGCAGGCCCTCCCCGCCGGCGAGTTCGAACTTCTCGTCGTCGCACCGGACCTGCACCGTCCCGCTGACCACGTAGAGGAACTCCTCGGAGTACGGGTGCCAGTGCTCGGTCACGCACTCGCCGGGCTTGAGGTCGACGACACCGAGGAACCCGGCCGTGGCCTCGGACGTGGCCGGGCTGAGCAGGGTGCGCAGCTCGCCGCAGCGCCTGCGGTTGACCGCGACGCCGGCGAGGGACTGCTTGCGGGCGCGGGGATGGGACACATCTCCTCCAAAAAGGACTACCGGGGACTCCACTGGTAGAACGGTTTCGCCATGGCGTCACCGGGCGAACGCCAGGTCTGCGGGTCGTAGGGCTGGATGTGCTGGGCCAGGTCCGCGTTCAGCGCGATCCAGTGCGGATCGTCGCGAACCTGGCCGAGCCGGTCCCGGACCTCACCGTCGGCCTCGACGAGATGGAAGTAGAGGTCGTGGAAGGTGAACAGGGTCCGGCGATGCACGCCCAGCCGGTGCGGCAGATCGGTCGCGTCGGACGCGGCGAACAGCTCCGCCACGTCCTGCGTGTGACCGGGGGCGAGGCGGGCCACGATCAGCGTGCGGGTCATGGCTTCGCTCCCACCACGGCCTCTTCCAGGCGGAACAGTTTGGCCGCGTTGCCGCCGAGAATCGCCGTGCTGTCCGGTTCCGGGATCGGCAGGCCGCCGATGTCGTTGACCTTCTTGGTGAAGTTCACCGGCATCGGTGGCGAGTCGGTGCCGAACAGCATGTGCTCGGCCCCGAACACGCCGTGGTTGGCCAGATGCGCATGCGTGCTGTCCGCGGTCGTGTCCACGTACAGCCGCCGCAACAGCTGGCTCGCCGGCGCCTCGGTGTGCACCTCGTGCCGTGGCCCGGCGGCAATGTCCTTTCCGGACAGTAGCGCCGGCCACGCCTGGCGAGGCGCCCAGTACGGCGGCCGCTGTGCCCAGTCGATGCGTTGGGCCAGCTGGCCGAGCGCACCAGCGCCGGACGCGGCGACCAGTCGCAGGCCGGGATGCCGTTCGAGCACCCCGGACAGCACCACGGCGGCGAGGCTGATCATCACGTCGCTGTACCGGCCGACCATCTCGATCAGCCCGTAGTCCTTGATCCCTTGCGCTGCCGCCGGTTTCGGCCCGGGGTGGACGAGTACCGGCACGTCCAGCTCCTCCGCCAGGGCGAAGAACCCGGCCGCCCTGGGGGAGTCCAGGTACTCGCCTTGTGCGCTGCTGACCGTGATCAGCCCAACGAATCCGCCTGCTTTTACTGTCTCCGCTGTGGCCGCGAGAGTCTTGTCGTCGGCGAACGGATGACAGAACGCGTAGGCGCGCAAGTGATCCCGGCGGGCGGCCACCACCTCGGCCAGCCAGTCGTGGAACCGTTTGAGTGCCTCGACGGACTGGTTGTCGTGGTCGAACCCGGGTACCGGCGCGAGCGGGCCCGCTCCGGCGGGGCTGCCGATGATGCTCAGGCCGATGCCCGCCGCGAGCTTGTCCTCGATGATGCCGTCGACGTCGCCGAGGCTCGGCGGCGCGGGGAACCGGGACAGCACGTCCGGGTGGGTGATGTGCGCGTGGCAGTCGACGATCACCGCAGCACCACCGCCGCGTCCAGGTCGCCCTGCCCGGCCGTCACGGCCTCGCCGAACCGCCGCTGGGCCGCGTCGATCGTCGGCAGCGGTGTGTTCAGCTCGCCCGCGTCGGCCAGGATCATCCGCAGGTCCTTGTCCATCAACGTGGTCCGGAACGCGGCGGGCGTCAGTTCGTCCCTGAGTGCCAGGCCGCACCGGAAGGACATGACCTTGGAGGCGAACCCGCTCGCGGATACCGCTGCCAGCAACAGGTTCCGGTCCAGGCCCGCGGCCACGCCATACTCGACCGCATCGGCCAGGGCGGCGAGCTGGCCGCCGAGCACGGCGTTGAACACGAGCTTCATCGCCGCGCCACGACCGGGTTCACCGAGTGGGATCACCGTGCCGAGCGCACTCAGCACGGGTCGTACCGGCTCGACATCTCCGGCGGCCAGCACGCGCAGTTCGCCGTTGCGGGCGAGATCCGCGTTGCCGATCACACATGCCTCGACCCGCTGCACACCGAGTTCGGCCAGCCGTCCGGTGACGTGCCGGGCGTACTTCGGCGACACCGTCGACGTGTCCACAATGAACTGTCCAGATCGGATGGTGTCGGCGATCCCGTCCGGCCCGAACAACACCGACTCCACGGCATCGTCGTCCGACAGCGACAGCACGATCACCGCGGCACCGCGCACGGCGGCCACCGCGGACTCGGCGGCCTTCGCACCGGCGGCCACGAGCGGCTCGGCCTTGGCCTGTGACCTGTTGTGCACCGTCAGCCGGTGGCCTTCGGTGAGCAGCCGATGGCCCATGGCCGAGCCCATGGTGCCGAGCCCGATCAGGGTGACGTCCAGCTCCGCCATGGGTCAGTCCGCCGCGATGGCGCCCGCGGGCACGCCGGTGCCGTACGGGTCGTCGCGGTGCCGGATGATCACCGGCATCATCGCGCTGGCCGCGAAGAAGTTCTTGAACCCCGACTCGTCCTTCAGGTCGCGCGGGATCTCGATGTGCGGCGCCAGCCACTGCTCGAGCTCCTGCACGGCCGGCTGCTTGGGCATGTGCCGGATCAGGTCGGCCAGCTCACCCTCGAACTCAACGACCCGGATGATGGAGTTGCCCTTGATGAACACCGCGGTGGCGAGCAGCCGGCCGACGATGACGCCGTTGTCGTCGGCGATGTCGAACGACGCGGCCCGGCCGCTGCGCTGGAACGCCTCGATGACGCCCTTCTCCGAGCCGGGCTTGATGGTCCAGTGCAGTGCCGCGAACTGGGGCATGACTCCTCCTGGGGACTCGTTTTCGCTTGCCGTGCAGAATGTCTAGCCAGCCGGTGTCATCGGGCCATCACCGCGGCGTCATCGGCGGGATCGCGATGACATGCCAGTGACGGCCGGATAACGAGTCCCGGTTAGACATCTGCTCGCCGAGTCATTCGCCGTGAAGAGGAAAGGGATCCCCATGGCTGAAGCACCGCCGAGCGGACTGCCCCCGCAGGCCCGCGTGATGCAGATGATCTGCGGGTACTGGACGACCCAGGGCCTGAGCCTGGCCTCGGGCCTGGGCATTCCCGACCTGATCGCGGGCGGGACCGACACCGTCGACGCGCTGGCGGAGAGGACCTCCACCGATCCGGCCGCGCTGTACCGGTTCCTGCGGTTCCTGGGCAGCCTCGGTCTGCTCGAGCGTTCCGAGACCGGCAAGTACACGCTGACCGACATGGGGGAGTGCCTGCGCGACGGCGCACCGAACTCCATGCGTGCCTTGGCGATCCTGGCCGGCGCCGAGCACTACCGGATCTGGAACCACCTCGCCGACAGCGTCCGCACCGGAAAGCCTTCCCTGGAACTGGCTTTGGGCGCGCCGCTGTTCGACTACCTGGAGCAGCACCCGGATGCGGGCACCCGGTTCGACAACGCCATGGCGGACCTGGCCCGCAACGTGCACCAGCCCGCAGTGGCCGGATTCGACTTCAGTTCTGTGAAGAACGTCGTTGATGTCGGTGGCGGCACCGGAACCCTGCTCGCGCACCTGCTCGACAAACACCCGCACCTGCACGGCATTCTGTTCGATCAGGCCCATGTCGTGGCCAGGGCCGAGCCGGCGCTGACCGAGGCCGTCGCCGCGGGCCGGGCCGAGATCGTGCCCGGTTCGTTCTTCGCCGACCCGGTGCCCGGCGACGGTGACCTGTACACGATGTCGTTGGTACTGCACGACTTCAACGACGAAGACAGCATCCGGATCCTGGAGGCGGTCCGGCGGGTGATTCCCGATCATGCGACGTTGATGGTGCTCGACCAGGTCGTGCCCGAGGGCAACCAGCCGCACATCGCCAAGCTGGTGGACGTCAACATGCTGGTGATCAGCGGCGGCCGCGAGCGCACCGAGCGGGAGTTCGCGGAGCTGCTGGCGCGCACCGGGTTCAAGCTGGAGCGGGTGCTGCCGTCGCGGTCCACCCTCAACGCCATCGTGGCGACCCCGGTGGTGGCGTGACCATGACCGACGTCGAACACTCGTATCCGGAGTTCTTCACCGACGAGTTCATCGCGGACCCGTACGACACGTACGCCCACCTGCGCGACAAGTGCCCGGTCTTCCACACGACCTACCCCGGCGAGCCGGTCGAGATCTGGGTCCTCTCGCGGTACCAGGACGTCAAGGAGGCCTTCAGCAACCCCAACATCTCCAAGCAGCGCCGGCACGTCGACCAGGGCCTGCTCGCGCCGAACGCCATGCACCGCAAGCTGATCGGGTTCCACACCAACCTGGTGATGGTCGACCCGCCGGTGCACACCAGGATGCGCAAGGTCGTCACCCGCGAGCTGAGCCCGTCGCGGATCGAGCAGCTGCGCGGGCGGGCCGAGGAGTACATCGGCGAGCTGCTGGCCGGGATCGGCCCGCGTGGCTCGGCCGAGCTGATGGCCGAGTACGCGGTTCCGTTGCCGGTCACGGTTCTCGGGCACTGGATGCTCGGAGTCCCGCCCAGCAGGGAGTTCGACGAGTTCCTGGAGAAGTCGACCGTCCTGGTCACGCCTCGCTACGACTTCAAGGCCACCGACTACGACGGCCTGAAGCTGGTGATGAACGACTTCATCCTGGACCTGTTGAAATACAAGCGGGAACATCCGGCGGACGACCTGCTGACCGCGTTCGTGCACGCGCACGACGAGGGTGAGCTCACCGACGACGAGCTGATCGGGATCACTGTGACGCTGCTGCTCGCCGGGTTCGCCTCGACGACGTTCCTGATCGGCAACGCCATTCTGGCTCTGCTGCGGCATCCTGAGCAGCTGGACCTGTTGCGGCGCCAGCCCTCACTGGTGGACGCGGCGGTGGAGGAGACGATCCGCTACGACGGGTCCATGCAGACCGCGACCTTCCGGTTCACCACCACCGACGTGGAGATCGCCGGCACGACCGTCCCCCGTGGATCGATCGTGGTGTGCGCTTTCGCAGCGGCACACCGGGATCCGGACGTGTTCGAGCGGCCGGACGAGTTCGACATCACCCGGGAGCGCAACCCGCACATCGGGTTCGGCATGGGTGTGCACTCGTGCCCGGGCAACCGGCTCGGCCGGATGATGACCCGGATGGCGGTCGGCGGCCTGGTGCAGGGCCTGCCGGACCTCGCGCTCGGCGTGGCCGAGGAGAAGCTGCAGTGGCGGCCGGGCCTGTTGCACCGCGGCCTGGTCGAGCTGCCGGTCACGTTCACGCCGGCCCGCTGAGCCCATCTGGAGGTAACCCCATGCCGGAGCTGTACGGGAACGGGTTCGACGCGAACCCTTATCCCGCTTACGATTTGTTGCGGAGCACAGACCCGGTGCGGCGGGTCACCACACCGATGGGCTTCGACACCTACCTGATCACCCGGTACGACGAGGCCCGCGCCGCGCTCGCCGATCCGCGCCTGAGCAAGGACATGCGGCGGGCCGGCCCGGCCTACGTCGAGATCTTCGGCGAGGCCTCGGCCGCGCTGGACGAGAACATGCTCAACCTCGACCCGCCGGACCACACCCGGCTGCGCCGCCTGGTGTCCAAGGCGTTCACGCCCCGCCGCATCGAGGGGTTGCGGTCCCAGGTGATCGAGACGACCGAGCTGCTGCTCGACTCGTTCGCGCCGCGGGGCGAGGCCGAGCTGATGGAGTCGTTCGCGTTCCCGTTGCCGGTCACCATCATCTGCGACCTGCTCGGCGTGCCCGCGGCGGACCGGGCGCAGTTCACCGGCTGGGCCCGGCAGATGGGCACGGCCGGGTTCGACGGCAGTGGCGCCGCCGAGCAAGCTGAGCGGGCCCTGCACGCGTACCTGACCTCGCTGGTGGCCCAGAAACGAGCGTCGCGGGGCGATGATCTGTTGTGCGCCATGATCGACGCGCAGGACGCGGACAGCCGGTTGACCGACGCCGAGCTGATCTCCACGACGTTCTTGTTGTTGTTCGCCGGGCATGAGACGACCGCGAACTTCCTGGGCAACGCGTTGCTCGCGATCATCCAGGACGACACCCTGGCCAAACGGCTCGTGGAGCGGCCACAGGATGTCGACGCGGCCGTGGAAGAGCTGCTGCGGTACGACGGTTCGGTGGAGAACGCCACTTTCCGGTGGGCCGCAGAGGAAGTCACGTATGCCGGGACCGTCATCCCGGTCGGGTCGATGGTCACCGTGTCGCTGAACGCGGCCAACCGCGACCCGGCCCGGTTCGCCCGGCCCGAACTGGTCGACCTGGACCGCACCGACACCGCGCATCTGGCTTTCGGGCACGGGATGCACTACTGCCTGGGCGCGCCGCTGGCCCGGCTCGAGGCCCGGATCGGCATCGGGATGTTGTTGCAGCGGCTGCCCAACCTCTGCCTGGCGGTGAAACCGGAGGAGCTGCACTGGCTGCCTTCGGTGGTGCCGTTCCGCGGCCTGAAGGAGCTGCCCGTGTGGTTCACCCCCGAAGTCACCCACAGCCGCCGTGGCCGGTGGCAGTCCATGATGGACAGTGTCGATGCGTGACGTGAGGCGGAAGGTCTGCACAACCGTCCTTTGTGCAGTGTCGCTTTTGGGCACGGCAGTCCCCGCGTCGGCCGTTCCCGCGACCTCAGTCGTGGTGTCCGGGCTGAACAACCCTCGGCAGCTGAGTTGGTCCGCGGACGGGTCGTTGATCGTCGCCGAGGCCGGTCGTGGCGCCGTGGACCCCGCCACCGCACCGTGCGCGAACCTGGGCCGCGGTATCACGTGCTGGGGGATGACCGGTGCGGTGACTCGGGTTCAGGTGCGCTCACCGAATCCCAAGCCACAACGCCTGATCACCGGCCTGCTGTCATCGGCCGACCCGGACGGTTCCGGCGGCGGTGGCGCCTCCGGAGTGAGCGTGGACCCATGCGGCCGGATCTACTCGGTGATGACCTACGTCCCGCCCACCTATCTGCCCGCTCCATCCGCCGCTGCTCAGAACGGCCGTCTCCTCCGTTCCTTGCCGCACATCGGCGCCTTCGGCATCGCGGATGTCTCGGCGGTGGAGCTGTCCTCGAACCCGGACGGCGAGGACATCAACCCCAACCCGTACAGCGTGCTTGCGTTGCCGGACCGCCAGATCGTCGCCGACGCCGGCGGCAACACCCTGCTGGAAGTCCGCAACGGCAAGACCCGGGTGCTCACCGTGCTGCCCCGCCACGACGGCGCCCAGTCCGTCCCCACCGCCGTGACGTTGGGCCCAGGCGGCGACTATTACGTCGCCGAGTTCGGCGGCATCGGCATGACCCCCGGCGCCGCACGTGTCACCCGCGTGGCCCGCGACGGCCACATCGTGTCGTGGCAGTCCGGCTTCGACACCGGGATGTTCGCCAACCTCGTGATCCGCGTAGCCCCCAACGGCACTCGTACCACCCTCGAAGTCCCGTCCCCGTCGGGAATCGTGGTGGCCCGGGACGGATCCGTCTACGTGTCGGCGTGGAGCGCGTCCGACGCCGACGGCGGACCGTCCCCCACAGGCCCACCCTCACCCGGCGGCCAAATCTGGCGCCTCCACTTCTGACCCAGAAAGAAGAAGAGGGCCTTGTGCTGGTGGGTTCGGCACAAGGCCCTCTTCTCGTGACCAATCAGCGAATCGCAGCCTTGCGGTAGGCGCGGACGGCGAGGGGCACGCTGATGGCGAGGATCAGGGCGCAGGCGGCGAAGGCGAGGGGGATGGGGTGATGGGTTGGCCAGGCGTTGCTGGTGGCGATGCCGGGGTTGCCGAAGAGTTGGCGGCAGGCGGCAACGACGACGCTGACGGGGTTCCACTCGGCGGCGGTGCGCAGCCATTCCGGGAGGTTGTTGAGGGGGATGAAGGCGTTGGACAGGAATGTGAGGGGCATCAGGATGCCGAACGCGATGGAGTTGGCGGCCTCGGGGTTGCGCACGGCCAGGCCGAGGAGGGCGCCGACCCAGGAAAGGGCGTAACCCAGTAGGAGAAGCAACGCGAACCCGGCCAATGCGGACAACAGTCCTTCGTGGATCCGCCAGCCCAGGACGAGGCCGGCCGCCGCCATGACCACGCACGACAGCACCGACAACAGCAGATCCGCGACTGTCCGTCCAACCAGGACAGCGGACCGGGCCATCGGCAGCGACCGGAACCTGTCCACCAGGCCGTGTCCGAGGTCTTCGGCGACGCCCACCGCGGTGGTGGCCGCGCCGAGGACCATGAACTGGGTGAAGATCCCCGCCATCAGGAACTCGCGGTAGCCGCCGCCGGGCACCGAGATCGCGCTGCCGAACAGATACCCGAACATGATCACGAAGACCAGCGGCATGAAGGTGGCCGCCGCCAGTTTCTCCGGCACGCGGGGGATGTGCCGGAGGTTGCGGCCGATCATCGCGATCGAGTCACTCAGCCCGTTCATACCGGCGTCTTCTCCTTGTGCGTCAGGGTGGGGAAGACCTCTTCGAGTGACGGTCCGCGCATGGTGAAGTCCACAGGGGACAGTCCGGCCGCCTGCAGAGCGGAGATCACCGCGCTCACGTCGGCCAAGCCATCGCGCACCTGGACCGTGACCGCGCGATCGGAGACCTGAGCGTCCAACGGAACCGCCGCGGCGGCGGCAACGGCGTCGGCCGGAGTGGCGAACACAACGTGCAGCACTTCACTGCCCGCCTTGCGTTTCAGCGAAGCGGGCGGGCCGGAGGCGATGACACTGCCTTGGTCGATCACCACGAGGTCGTCGGCGAGATGGTCGGCTTCTTCGAGGTATTGGGTGGTCAGCAGCACGGTCACGCCGTCGCGGACATGCGCGCGAACGAGGTCCCACACGGTGAGCCGGCTGGCCGGGTCGAGGCCGGTGGTCGGTTCGTCCAGGAACAGCTCCGGCGGCGCGGCGATCAAGCTGGCGGCGAGGTCGAGCCGTCGCCGCATGCCGCCGGAGTACGTCTTGGCCAGGCGGTCCGCGGCGTCGGTGAGGTCGAACCGCTCCAGCAGTTCGTCCGCCCGCGTCCGGGCGGTCTTGCGGCCCAGGTGGTACAGCGTGCCCATCAGCCGGAGGTTCTCCCGGCCGGTCAGCCGCTCGTCGACGGCCGCGTACTGCCCGGTCAGGCCGATGCGTTCGCGGACCTTGTCCGGTTCGCGCACGACGTCGTAGCCGGCGACCCGCGCCGTGCCGCCGTCCGGGGGCAGCAGCGTGGTCAGCACGCGGACCGCGGTCGTCTTCCCGGCCCCGTTGGGCCCGAGAACGCCCAGCACAGTGCCGGTTTCGGCGTACAGGTCGACACCCTGCAACGCCCGGTGCGAGCCATAGCTCTTGCGGAGTCCTTCCGCGGCGATCCCTTCGGTCACGTCCGGAACAATAGGGTAGTCGACTAAAAAGTTCTAGTGGCTGTAAAAGTGCTGTTGCTGTACTGTTGGGTTCGTGGAGGTCACCGAGGGC
>CBIMJO010000210.1:0-10015 GCA_966244135.1 uncultured Actinocrispum sp.
GTGCTGGCGTACAGCCGCTTGGCTGAGCACGCACCCGTGGAGCAGCCCGCCAGTCCGGCCGCCGCGGAGACCGTCGAGATCCAGCGGACCGACCTGAACACTTCCGTCACCGTGAACGGAACCCTCGGCTATGGCGCGCCGACGGTGCTCACCGGCCGCAAAGCCGGGACGATCACCTGGCTGCCGACCGTGGGCACGGTCATCGACCGCGGCCAGCGACTGTACACAGTGGACGCGAAGTCGGTGCCGTTGTTGTTCGGTGGCACGCCTTTGTACCGCCGGATCGACACCACGGCCACGCCAGGGCCGGACATCCGCGAGGTGATCGACAACCTTCGCGCACTCGGCTACCGCAACCCCGGCAGCGGCAACAAGTTCACTGTGGACACTGAGGGCGCCTTGAAACGCTGGCAGAAGGCCAACGGGCTGGAGGAGACCGGCGCGTTGGAGGCGGGGGACGCGGTGGTGCTGCCGGGCAAGGTCCGGGTCGAGTCGGTGAAGGCCCAGCCCGGTGCCCCGGCCGCGGCCGATGTGTTCAGCTACACGACCGTCGACAAGGCGGTCAGCGCTCAGCTGGATCCCGCGCAGGTCGACCTCGCCACCGTGAAGCCGGGCGCCAAAGTCGACCTCCAGCTGCCGAACGGGTCGCAGGCGCCGGGGACCGTCCGGTCCATCAACGCCGCGCCCGCCACCGAGAAGGAGGCGCTGAAGCAGCTGGCGACCATCACGGTCGACGATCAGAACGCCGTCACCGCAATGGATACCGGCCCGGTCCAGGTCAAGATCGTCACCGCGAACCGGGCCGGCGTGCTCGCCGTCCCGGTGACCGCGTTGCTCGCGCTCGGCGAGGGCGGCTACGCGTTGCAGGTCATCGACGGTGGCCGCACCAAGCTCGTCGGCGTGCGGACCGGGTTGTTCGCCGGGGACCTGGTCGAGGTCAGCGGGGACGGGCTGGCGGCCGGGATGCGTGTGGTGCGGGCGTCATGACGGAAGTGCTGTCGTTGGAGCACGTCAGCAAGATCTACCCCGGTGGGGTGCGGGCGCTCGACGATGTCTCGTTGTCCGTGCACGCCGGGGAGTTGCTGGCGATCGTCGGGCCGTCCGGGTCCGGCAAGTCGACGTTGCTGCACCTGATGGGCACGCTGGACCGGCCGAGCAGCGGCGTCGTGCGGATCGACGGCCGGGTGGCGTCCTCGCTGCCGGACCGGCGGTTGTCGGCATTGCGCGCCCGGCGGATCGGGTTCGTGTTCCAGCAGTTTCACCTCACCGAAGGCCTTTCCGCGGTGGAAAACGTCGCCACCGGGCTGCTTTACGCGGGAATCCCACGCCGGCGCCGGAAGTCGCTGGCGATCGCGGCGTTGGAACGGGTCGGCCTGGCGCACCGGACCGGGCACCGGCCGCACGAACTGTCCGGCGGTGAACGCCAGCGGGTCGCCATCGCGCGAGCCCTGGTGAACGACCCGGCCATCGTGCTGGCCGACGAACCCACCGGTTCGCTGGACACCCGCACCGGCCACGCCGTGCTGGACCTGTTGCGCGCCTTGAACGCCAGCGGCACGACGGTCGCGGTCATCACACACGACCTGCAGATCGCCGCCACATTGCCCCGACGGGTCTCCGTGCTCGACGGCCGGATCCAAGGGGTCGCACAAGGAGTCACCGCATGAGCGACGCACCGGTGCGGCTGAGCCCGCTGGATCTCGCGGCGCTCGGGTTCGCCGGGCTGCGCACGCGGCCGCTGCGCGCGGTGCTGTCCGCGCTGGGCATCTCGATCGGGATCGCGACGATGATCATGGTGGTCGGCATTCCCGCGTCCAGCCGTGCCGACCTGGACGCCCGGCTGTCCGCGCTGGGCACGAACCTGTTGCGCGCTCAGGCGACGATCGACCAGGTCAGCCAGACCCTGCCGCCCGTGCCGGAGGCCGCCGCGGACATGGCCGCCCGGATCGGGCCGGTGGAGATGACCAGCGCGGTGGCCAACACGCACGCGACCGTCCGCCGGTCCGACAAGATCCCGGCCGAGCAGGGCTCGGGGCTGACCGTGCTGGCGGCGCGCCCGGACCTGCTGCCCGCGATCGGCGGTCACGTCGCTTCCGGCAAGTACCTGACCACAGCGACCGACGCCCTGCCGATCGTGGTGCTGGGCGACAAGGCCGCGAGCCGGCTGGGCATTACCGACGTCGGCACCGGGCCCGCGCCGACGGTGTGGATCGGCGACCGGTGGTTCATCGTCGGCGGTGTGCTCGCCCCGATGCCGTTGGCGCCTGATGTGGAGCGGTCGGTGCTGGTGGGGTGGACGGCCGCGCGGACCTGGCTGCGGTTCGACGGGCATCCGACCGTGGTGTTCGTCCGGTCCGCCGAGGCCGAACTGGAGAACGTCCGCAAGGTGCTGGCCGCCACGGTGTTCCCGCCGAACCCGGCCCGGATCGAGGTCAGCCGCCCGTCCGACGCGCTGGCCGCCAAGCGGATCACCGAGACCGCGTTCTCCGGGCTGTTCCTGGGCCTGGCCGGAGTGGCGCTGCTGGTCGGCGCGGTCGGCGTGGCCAACACCATGGTGATCTCGGTGCTGGAACGCAAACGCGAGATCGGCCTGCGGCGGGCGCTGGGCAGCACCCGCCGCCAGGTGCGGGGCCAGTTCCTCGCCGAGTCGGTGACCTTGTGCCTGCTCGGCGGCCTGACCGGGGCCGCGCTCGGGGTCCTGGGCACGGCGTCCTACGCGGTCACCCGGGACTGGCCCGCGGTCATCCCGCCCGCCGCGGTCCTCGGTGGGGCCGGGTCCGCGCTGGCCATCGGCGTCCTCGCCGGGCTGTACCCAGCCATGCGCGCGGCCCGGCTAACCCCCACCGAGGCATTGGCGGCCCCCTGACCTAGCGGTACTGAGAGGCGTCGACCTGGGTGGGGTCCAGCCCACCCAGGAACACCTCGTCATACCAGCGGCCCCAGTCCGGCCGGGTGCCATCAAGATCCGTGAAGCCGTACTCCCGCATCAGACCCCAGGATGACAGGCAGTCACCCGACCATCGGATGACCTGGGGATCCGATGCCAGCGCAACCACGGCCCGGCCGACGTAGTGCGGGGTCTCGGCCATGGCGAAGTGCGGGTCCTGGGCGACGGCGTCCCGCCAGGTCTCCTCGGTGACGCCGAGGCCTTCGAGCATCGCCTCCGAGCGGATGAAACCCGGGGTCAGCGCGACCGCGGTGATCCCGTTGGGCTGCAACTGTTTCGCCAGCCCGTGGGCGATCCGCCGGACGCCGCTCTTCACCAGGTAGTACGGCAGCGAAACGCCGTGATAGGTGTCGTCGTCGCCATCGGTGACCTCGACGACCAGCCCGCCCGGGCGGACCAGCGGGACCAGCCGGTGCAGGGCTATCAGGTGCGACTCGATCCCGTTGCGGGTCACCGCGATCGCCTTGTCCAGATCGGACTCCCAGAACGGCGTGCCGTGCTCCACGAACGGGTCGCCGCCCCAGACATCGTCCACCAGCAGGTCGATCTGGCCGTTGATGACCCGCGCCAGACTGTCCACATCGGACACATTGGTGAAGTCGCAGCGGACCGGAATGCCGGTGCCGCCCGCCTTCGAGACCAGCTCCGCGGTCTCCTCGATGGTCTCCGGCCGGCCCATCGGGCTCACCGAGTCCCGGGTCGTGCGGCCGGTGACGTACACCGTGTACCCCGCCGCGCCCAGCTCGACGGCGATTCCCCGGCCACAGCCCCGGGTCGCCCCGGTCACCACGGCGATCATGCAGTCCTCCATCCGTTCAGCACCGCGCCGATGTCCTCGGTCAGCCGGTCCGCCAACCGCCCATCAGGCCTGATCGACCAGTCCACGGCCGTGCCGTTCACCAGCGCCACCAGCAGCCGCGCGGCCTGCGGCGGCGCGCCCTGGAACGGGATCAGCAACGGCGTGAGCTCGTCGGCGAGCGTCGAGTAGAAGCGGCCCAGCAGCCCGCGCAGCTCGGGATCGGCCAGGTCGGCGGCCAGCTGGGCGAGGTTGTGCGGCGCGGTCGCGGGATCGTCCAGTCCACCGTAGACGTTCAACAACGCTTGCAGGACAGTCGAAGCCGACCGCACCAGCTCGGGGATCCGCGCGATCCCCGCCTCGCTCAGCGCCACCAGCAGCCCGTGCTTGGAGCCGAACCGCTGCGCGACCGTCCCGACCGACACACCTGCCTGGGCGGCCACGTCCGCGACCGTGAAGCCGGGCCCCCGCGAGGCGATGACCTGGCCGAGCGCGTCGAGCAGACGCGCGTCGGTGATCGTGCGGGGCCGGGCCACCCCATTAGTGAACCACAGTTCAGTAACTGGGGCCACCCCTACCCCGGAGAGTCAGGGTCACCTCGGGGATTTCACCTAGCCAGGGGGCCTCCAGGGCGATCCCGACTACGACTCGGAGCTGACCCGAAAGTGGCACCCCGGGAGGACGCGAGCGGGGGTGCGCCGCCGCCACGATTGTCCGCAGTCGGGGGAGGCGCAATGACTTCACTTAGGGAGCGGCAATGATCGAGGCACGAGGCCTCACCAAGCGCTACGGCAAGACGGTCGCGGTCAACGATCTGTCGTTCGCCGTCCAGCCTGGCCGCGTCACCGGGTTCCTCGGCCCGAACGGCGCCGGCAAGTCCACCACCATGCGGATGATCCTCGGCCTGGACAACCCCACGTCCGGCCAGGCGCTCATCGACGGCCGCAGCTACCGCGAGCTGCACCATCCACTTCGGAAGGTCGGCGCCCTGCTGGACGCCAAGTGGGTGCACCCCAACCGGTCCGCCTACTCGCACCTGAAGTGGATGGCGGTGTCCAACAAGATCTCCATCAAGCGCGTCGACGAGGTGCTCGACACCGTCGGCCTGACCTCGGTCGCGGGCAAGCGCGCCGGCGGGTTCTCGCTCGGCATGTCGCAGCGGCTGGGCATCGCCGCCGCACTGCTCGGCGACCCGGAGGTGCTGCTGTTCGACGAGCCGGTCAACGGCCTGGACCCGGAGGGCATCCTCTGGATCCGCAAGTTCATGCACCGGCTGGCCGCCGAGGGCAAGACCGTGTTCGTCTCCAGCCACCTGCTGTCGGAGATGTCGCTGACCGCCCAGGAGCTGATCGTGATCGGCCGCGGCAGGCTGATCGCGCAGAGCAGCACCGAGCAGTTCATCCACGCGGCCACCGAGAACACGGTCAAGGTGCGCAGCCCGCACCTGGGCAAGCTGCGCTCGGCGCTGGCCCACGAGGGCGGCGCGCTGCGCGACGACGAGGCCGGTGCGCTGGTGGTGTCCGGGATGGACATCGAGCGGATCGGCGAGATCGCCGCGGTCAACCAGCTGGTGCTGCACGAGCTCAGCCCGCAGCGCGGGTCGCTGGAGGAGGCGTTCATGCAGCTGACCGGCGACTCCGTTGAGTACCACACCGACATTGCCGAAGCCGCAGGCCAACTGCAGGAAGTGACCCGATGACACTGCTGTCCGTCGAACGGATCAAACTGTTCTCCACCCGCTCGCCGTGGTGGTGCTTCGCCCTCGCGCTCTCGCTGACCATCGGGTTCGCCGCGCTGCTGTCGCTGTCGGCCAACGACACCGCCCAGGTCAACATCATCAGCTCGCAGTTCGGGTTCAACTTCGGGCTGGCGGTGATCCTGGTGCTGGCCGCGCTGGCCATCACCACCGAGTACCGGTTCAACACCATCAAGACGACCTTCCAGGCGGTGCCCAACCGCACCTCGGCGCTGCTGGCCAAGGCCGTCGTGGTCGCGATCGCCTGCGGCGTCGCCGGGGAGATCGCCGCGTTCGGCTCGCTGGGCATCTCCAAGCTGTTCCGGCCGGACGCCGACCTCGCGCTGAACACCGCGGCCGACTGGCGGGCGGTCGCCGGCGCCGGCCTGGTCACCGCATTCGCCGCGATCATCGCCCTGTCGGTGGGCATCCTGGTCCGCCACACGGCCGGAGCAGTGTCCATCCTGCTGGCGTACTCGCTGATGGTCGAGTCGCTGGTGCGGATCATCCCCAAGGTGGGCATGGACATCCACGCCTGGATGCCGTTCAACGTCGCCAGCCGGTTCCTGACCGGCAACCCGGACGTGGCGCCGGAGCTGGCCGATTCCGGTCCGGGGGCGTCCAACTCCACTCTGGACCCCTGGTGGGCGATGGCGTACTTCGCCGGGTTCGCCGTGGTGATGCTGACGATCGCCATCATCACCGCCAAGAAGCGGGACGCCTGACGGAAAGAACCACCGGTTCGTGAATCGGGGACGAACCGGTGTGCGGGAACTGGGGAAAATCGGCCCGGGTCACCTGTCGGGGGGTGGCCCGGGCCCTTTGTCGATCCGGTCACGGACTGTTGCGATCAATCCCCGGACTTGGAAGTATGGTGCGGAGCGATCTAGCGCACGCGACCTGGTAAATACCACGTTAAGAGGCTGTGAGGCGTCGCACACGTCGCGGACAACGGTGTTCGACTAGCGCTCAGATCGATGTTGACCCCGTCACGAACCATCGGAGGTGGACGTTGACGGTTGCTGACCTGAGTGCCCCCACCGGGCCACCCGAGCGCGCTTTGCCGGTCTCCGGAACAGCGCGCCGGGAACTACGAGTAGAGCCGATGATCGCGCTGGAATGGTCTCAAGCGATCGAGCCGCACAGCGTCATCTCGTCCATCGCATCCGCGACCAAACCGTCGGAGATCCGGCGGGCGTGGGTGCACCGGGCACCTGAGGACCAGGTGCTCACCCTGTTCCGGACCGCCGTGGAAGTCGATCCGCAGCTCCCCGCTCCCTGGTGGCTGCGCGCACTGGCCGCGGGCACCCTCGGTACGCGTTCCGAGGGGTTCCTGCTGGAGGACCGGGTCGCCAAGCTGCTCGACGCGCGCCCAGGCTGGGTGTTCGTGCCGTGGAGCACCGAAGGCGACACCGGTTACTGGGAGTACATGCCGTCGGAACGAAGAGTCGACGGCCCCGCCATCCCCACCACCCTCGTCCTGACCGACCGGCATCCCGGCTGGCTGGACATCGTGCCGGTGCACCAGACCGGCAGCACACCGGGTCCGCTCGCCGTGCGCGGGCTGGCCGACCTGCGGGCCAACCTCGCCCGCTGGGAGAGCGTCTCCTAGCTTTAGCACCGTGGAACAACAGGTACACCGGCGCACTGTGGTCAGCTACGTCCAGCGGGGCGGGCGGATGACAGTGGGCCAGGAGAAGGCTTGGCAGCGGCACTGGTCGCAGCTCGGGCAGGATGTCGTCGAGCTGCCATCAGGGCCGCTGAACGTGAGCTCGTGGTTCGGCCGGGAGGCCCCCGTCGTGCTGGAGATCGGCTCCGGCATGGGCGAGACCACCGCCAAGCTCGCCGCCGCCGCTCCGGACGTGAACTACCTCGCCGTCGAGGTCTACCAGGCCGGGCTCGCGCAGCTGATGATGCGGGCGCAAGAGCTGGGCCTGACGAACCTCCGGCTGCTGCGCGGCGACGCCGTGATCCTGCTGACCGACCACATCGAACCGGGCTCGCTCGACGAGGTCCGGCTGTACTTCCCGGACCCGTGGCCGAAGAAGCGGCACCACAAGCGCCGGATCGTCCAGCCGGACTTCGCGTCGCTGGTGGCCTCGCGGCTGCGGCCCGGCGGCCGGTTCCACATGGCGACCGACTGGGAGCCCTACGCGGAGCACATGCTCGAGGTGTGCGAGGCCGAGCCCGGGCTGACCAATGTGTACGGAGGGTGGGCGCCGCGACCGGAATGGCGGCCGGTGACCAAGTTCGAGTCCCGCGCCCATGCCGAGGACCGGAACATCCGCGACCTGATCTACGAACGGGCGCACTGACAGTAGTACCAGTCGTACACGGCCGGGTAGTTGAGCCGGTTCCCCCGATCGGCCGATAACCAGGGTGTGACCGCCCTGCGTGAGATCTCCTTATCCCCGGATGCCGGGCTGCTCGAAGCGGCCGAGGAGTTCCTGTACAGCTATCACGGTGCCCGGCCGCGTGCCGGCCACGTCCGTTCCCGGCTCGCCCTGGTGCGTACCCAGGTCGAGGAGACCGGGACCTACCAGCACACCCGCGGTGAGCTGGCTTACGGCGCGCGTCTGGCGCTGCGCGACAGCGGCGTCTGCACCACAGGTGTGCCGTGGCGCGGCCTGCTCGTGCGGGACCTGCGGGCAGCGCGTACGGCCAGCGAGGTCGCGTCCGGGTGCGTGCAGCACCTGCGCGCCGCCGCGGACAAGGGCCGCGTGCGGCCGTCGGTGACGATCTTCGCGCCGGACAGCCCGCGGCTGATCAACGAGCAGCTGATCCGCTACGCCGGGTACGCGCAGCACGGCCAGGTCGTGGGCGACCGCCGGCATGTGGCGTTCACCGACACGGTCCGCAAGATGGGCTGGCGGACGCCGACCGCCCGCAGCGCGTTCGACCTGCTGCCGCTGGTGATCCGGGATCCCGAGCACGGGGTGCGGCTGTTCGCCATCCCGCGGGACGTGGTCCGCGAGGTGCCGCTGGAGCATCCCGAGCTGAGCTGGTTCGTGGACCTCGGCCTGCGCTGGCACGCGGTCGGCGTCCGGTCGCAGCTGCTGTGCATCGGCGGCGTGCGGTATCCGGCGCTGTTCAACGGGATCTACCGGGCGTCCGCGATCGGTGCGGACGCGCTCGGCGACGACCGGGCCTACGGGTTCGGCCGGGTGATCGCCGAGCAGCTGGGGCTGGACACCTCCATCGAGCACTCGCTCTGGCGCGAACGCGCCGCACTGGAGCTGGACCGGGCCGTCCTGCACTCGTTCCAGGCGGCGGGAGTGAGCATTGCGGCCCGAGGCGACCAG
Source organism: uncultured Actinocrispum sp. (assembly GCA_966244135.1). Lineage (GTDB taxonomy): Bacteria > Actinomycetota > Actinomycetes > Mycobacteriales > Pseudonocardiaceae > Kibdelosporangium. The sequence continues at coordinate 8,781 of CBIMJO010000210.1, forward strand.
CCCGTCCGGCCGGACTCTGACCGGCATTCCCCAAGTTTCCTGGGGTAGCTTGCGCGACATGCGTCAACGCTTGCGAGCTCCGATCGTCCTGCCGTGCGACACGGTCTGTTCGGTACTGCGGGATGCCGTGGTGGACATCGAGGAGGACGGCCGGATCGGCTACGTCGGGCCGTTCGCCTCGGCTCCCGGCGAGGCCACGGTCACCGACCTGGACGGGATCCTGTTGCCGGGCCTGGTGAACGCGCACGCGCACACCCCGATGACGGTGCTGCGGGGGATGGGCGGCGACCTGCCGCTGCTGCGCTGGCTGCAGGACGTGATCTGGCCCGCCGAGGCCAGGCTGACCAGCGACGACATGTACGCCGGGATGGTGCTGGGCTCGGTGGAGATGCTGCGCGCGGGCGTGACCACCAGCCTGGAGATGTACTTCAACCTGGACCGGCTGGCCGAGGCGGTGCTCGCCACCGGCGCCCGCGCGGTGCTCACCGGGGGCGTGATCGAGGCGCCCGGGTTCACCTGGCGCAAGCTCGTCGACCACGTCAGTTCGATGATCGACACGTGCGGCCTGCGGTTCGGCCCGGGCGACCGGATCGAGATCGGCTACGGCCCGCACTCGGCCTACACGTTGACCCCGGAGGTGCTGGTCGAGGTCGCCGAGGCGGCTCGCGCGCGGGAAGCGTTGATGCACATCCACGTCGCCGAGGCGGCCCTGGAGGACGCGGCGCAGCGGGATGCCCACGGTTCGGTGCCGCGGCTGCTGGAGTCGCTGGGGTTCTTCGGCGGGCGGGTCGTCGCGGCGCACAGCATCCACCTGTCCGATGAGGACATCGCGATCTTCGCGGCGAACGGGGTCGGGGTCGCGCACTGCCCGGGGTCCAACGCCAAGCTCGCGTCCGGGATCGCGCGGATCAAGGACCTGCGCGACGCGGGTGTGAACGTCGCCCTGGGCACGGACGGCCCGGCCAGCAACGACGATCTGGACCTGTGGGAGGACATCCGGCTGGCCGCGATGCTGGCCCGGCTATCCACTCTGGACGCTTCGGTTCTGGTGGCCGCCGACGTCCTGCTGATGGCGACCCGGGGCGGCGCGGCCGTGCTCGGGCGGACGGACATCGGTGCGCTGGAGACCGGCCGCTGGGCGGACGTCGTGCACGTGTCCACCGATGCGCCGGCGTTCTCCAGCGGGGTCGACGTTCCGGACGTGCAGCTGCTGTCGAACCTGGTGTGGGCCGCCG
>CBIMJO010000211.1:0-10012 GCA_966244135.1 uncultured Actinocrispum sp.
TCAACCAGCCGGCGAAAGCGCTGTCGGTCTTGACGTCGTGGTCGGTCATCATGCGGTACGGGATCCACACCGCCGTGACCAGGCCGAACACCGTGCCCGCGGTCCACAGCGTCCAGTCGATCGCGACCGCGGCGTCGAGCCCGATCCAGTCCCGCCCGAGCACCAGCGTGCCGCCGCCGACGGTCATCAACGCCATCGGCGGCGCGCCCCAGAACTGCGCCATCACCGGGTCGGCGGCGTACTCCCGGTGCTGCCGCCACTGTTTGATGAACGCGCAGGTCAACGTGACGAGCAGAGCCGCGGCTAGCGCCCACACCACCGTGGCCGCGCCGCGGAGCCCGGGGAACTGGAGGGGCAGGCTCGCCGCCGCGTTGGCCACGATGCCGGTGCCCATCACCGAGGCGAACCAGTTCGGGCCGAGTCGGGTCGTGGCTGTCATGCACCTATGTTCGGCCTGGTCACCGCGATGCAGTAGACGGTGATCGGCGATGGATGCATAACCTGCGCCTATGGGTTGCGGGTCGCGATGGCGAGCAGGTCCTTGGCCGATCCCTGGACGGGGTGTCCTTGCGGCCAGATCGCGTGCAGTCTCCGGGCGAGGTCGAGACCCGGGACGGCGATGCGGACTAGTGTTCCGTTTCTGAGTTCGGCCGTCACCGCTCGGGCGCTGAGCACCGCTGGGCCGATGCCGCCGATCGCCGCGGCCTTGATCGCCGTGGTCGAGGAGACTTCGAGGGCGGGTTTGGCCAGGGTGAGGTGCAGTTGTTCGTGGACCGCCTGTTCCCAGGCCTGGCGGGTGCCCGAACCGGGTTCGCGGCTGACCAGGGGAGTGGCCGCGAGTTCCTTGGCCTGGACCCGTCTCTTCTTGGCCCACGGATGGTCCGCCGCGACCACGACCACCAGCTCGTCCTGGGCGATCTCCTGGGCGTCCACCCCTGCTGGGATGGCCGGGCCCTCGATGAACCCGATCTCGGCGTCGCCGTGCAGCACCTTGGTCGCGACCTCGCCGGAGTTGCCACACGAGAGCGCGGTGACCGTATTCGGAACAGCGCTCCGCAAGGCGATCAACCACCCGGGCAGCAGATACTCGGCCACCGTGAGACTGGCCGCGATCCTGAGCTGACTGTCGCGGTGGGTCTGCAGCGTCGCGATCCCCGCCGCCAGGTCCGCCGCCCGCTCAATCGCCGGCTGAGCCCACCCGGCCACCAGTTCACCGACCGTCGTGAGCTTCGCTCCCCGCGCCTCCCGCTCCAGCAGCCGGACGCCGAGATGCCGCTCCAGCTCCCTCAGCCGCGCGCTCGCCGCGGGCTGCGAAATCCCATGGGCCACTGCTGCCCGCCCGATGCTGCCCAGCTTCGCCACGCTGAGCAGCAGGTCGAAGCTGGTCAGATCACTGACCCCAGCCGGTAGAGGCATAGCCGAAGCTTATGTGCTCGTCGCTATGTCAGCTGCCGGCGCCCATCGGGGAGAGGGTGGGTGTGGCCGAGGCGGTCGAGGGATTCGAGGAGGGGGATGGCGACGCGGCGGGTGGTGTTGAGGGCGCGGCGGGCGTCGCTGACGGTGAAGGGCTGGGGGAGGGTGGCCAGGACTTCGAGGGCTTGCGGATAGGGGTCGGGGCCGAGGGTGATGCCGTCGGCGATGAGGGTCAGGCGGCCGAGGCGGGTGGCGGCGGCCAGTTCTTTGCGACCGAGGCCGAGGGCGCGGAGTTCGTCGGCTTCGGGGGCGCGGAACGGGTTGTCGCGAAGGGCTTGTTCGATCTTGCGGATGGCGGACTCGACCGGGTCGGGCAGGCCGTTGTCGACCCGCGGGACCATGCCGTTGTCCAGAGGGCGGCCCAGCAGGGGTAGGAGGAGGTCCAGGCTGGGCAGGCCGAGGGTTTGGCGGAGGGTCTCGGCCGGCATGCCGGCGGCGAGGGGATGCTGGTCCAGCCACGCCGTGATGGACGACTGTGCCTGCTCGACAAGGGTTTTCCAATGGTCCGAGGGGACGAGCCAGTCGCCGACCTGGTCGCCGACAGCGGGCCGGCCCATGGCGCGAGCCTCGGTGACCGCGATGAAACGTTTGCCCAGGAACGGATCGGTGGCGAGTTCTTCAGCACGCAGGCGGGCCGCGCCGCGGCGGGACAACGAAGGTGGGCGGACATCAAGAACATCGAAGCCGGCGGCGATCCGGTGAGCGCCCGGGTCGCGCAGCAGACCGCGGTCGCCGATCCGCAGTGGCAGCGGGGAGGCCAAAGAGAGGCGGGCGAATGAAGTCCCGAGTGGACGAACGTGGACCGGCACCGCGGCCGATCCGACGTGCAGGACGAGGCCCCGGTGCAGCTTCCCGGCAGACCGCAGGGCAACGTCCACTTCGGACGAAGTGAGCCACGCTCCAAGGGTGAGCAAGGCGTCACCGCGGCGGACGGTGTCCTTGCCGCGCAGGTTGACCGCGACCCGGGCCACGGCGCCGACCGAGGAATGCGGCGAGCCCAGTGACTGCAGGCCGCGGACGTGCACCCGGGCACCGCTGGACGCGAGCTGGAGTTCGTCGCCGACGTGAAGTGTGCCCGCGGTGAGGGTTCCGGTCACGACGGTTCCCGCGCCACGGATGGTGAACGCCCGGTCGATCCACAAGCGGACATCGGCGCCGGTATCGGGCGCGGGCAGGCGCGAAGTCAGCAGAGCGAGCGCCGAACGCAGCTCTGCCATGCCCGAACCGTTGTGGCTCACAGCAACAGCCGGGGAACCGGCCAAAGTCGTGTCAGCGAGTTCACGCAGCGCTTGAGTGGTGGCCAATGCAGGAGAGGCACGGTCGGCTTTGGTGATGACGACAAGGCCATGCCGTACGCCAAGGGCGTTGAGCGCGGCGACATGCTCGGCGGTCTGCGGCATCCAGCCCTCGTCGGCGGCCACGACGAGCATCACCGCGGGCGCCGGCCCGATGCCCGCCAGCATGTTCGGCACGAACCGTTCGTGCCCGGGAACGTCCACGAAGGCCAGATCCTCGGTCCAGGCGAAGCCGAGGTCGATGGTCAGGCCGCGGCGGCGTTCCTCCGCCCACCGGTCGGGTTCCATCCCGGTGAGCATCCGCACGAGAGTCGACTTGCCGTGGTCCACGTGCCCGGCGGTGGCGATCACGTGCATGCGATCACGGCCTCTATCAGGTCCTGGTCCTGCGCGGGCGGGACGGTGCGCAGGTCCAGCAGGCACCATCCGTTCTCGATCCGTCCGACCACACCTCGGGAACGCAAAGCGGCCGCGAACCATGAAGGCAGACTCACTGCGGCGCTGGGCAACGAGACACCAGGAGCGCCACCGCCACCAACCGCGGCCACTGACTCGACAACCTCGGCATCGGCCAGCGCGGCAGCGATCTTCTCGGCGCGCTCGACCAGAACAGCCTGCGGCACCTCCAAAGCCGTGCGCACGGGCGGCAGCGGACCGCGCAGCGTCGCCTCGAGCGCGGCGAGGGTCAGCTTGTCCACCCGCAAAGCCCGGGCTGCGGGATGCCGTCGCAACCGCTCCACGAGATCCGCGCGCCCCAGCAACAACCCGGCCTGCGGGCCGCCCAGCAGCTTGTCCCCGCTCGCGGTGACCAGCGCGGCCCCGTCAGCCAACACCGAGGCAGCATCGGGTTCGTCAGGCAGCAATGGATGTGGAGCCAGCAGACCCGACCCGATGTCCGCGATGACCGGAACGTCCAGTGCGCTCAGCTCCCGGACGGAGACGGCCGAAGTGAACCCGCTGACCTGGTAGTTCGACGGATGCACCTTGAGCACGAATGCCGTGTCAGGTCCGATCGCCTCGGCATAGTCGCGCAGGTGGGTCCGGTTGGTGGTGCCGACCTCGCGCAACCGGGCACCAGTGGACTCCAGCAGCGCGGGGATGCGGAACCCGTCGCCGATCTCGACGAGCTCGCCCCGGCTGACGACGATCTCTCGCCCTGCAGCCAAAGCCAGCCCGCACAACAGCAGCGCCGCCGCGTTGTTGTTCACCACGTGCACGACAGCCCCAGGGACCGCCTCGGCGAGCGCCGCGAGGGCACCCTCACCGCGCCGCGACCGCGTCCCCGTGACCAGTGAGAACTCGACGTCCGTGCATCCGCTGGCCTGGACGACCGCCTCGACCGCCGCCGCGGACAGCGGAGCGCGGCCGAGATTGGTGTGCACGATGACGCCGGTCGCGTTGATCACCGGCCGCAACGAGGACAGCGAGTCCTGCGCGAGCACCGCGGCCAGGACCTCGTCTGGGGCCAGGGAACCCGAGCGGGCACGTTCCTGGGCGGCGACGATCAGCGCCTTCACCCGGTCGCGGCCCAGCCGGGTGATGGCCGGGGCGAGCGCCGGATCGGCCAGCAGCGCGTCCGTGCGGGGGATCAGCCGCCGCGGGTCAGCCATGGCGGAGACGGACGGGAATCGAACCCGCCAGCGGCAGTGCCTGCCGCTCAACGGTTTTGAAGACCGCGCCGGCCACCAGGCCGGGTACGCCTCCCTGGCTCATGCGCTCATCCTGCCAAGCACCGCCGGGACCTGCACGATGGACGGGTGACCGTTCGACTGACCCAGTACGCGCACGGCGGCGGCTGCGCCTGCAAGATCCCGCCAGGCGAGCTGGAAGACGTGGTGAAAGGCCTGGCCGGCAGCCCGCGGGGACCACTCGGCGAGCTGATCGTCGGACTGGAGGACGGCGACGACGCGGCGGCCGTGCGGATCCAGGACGACCTCGCGCTGATCGCCACGACCGACTTCTTCACGCCGGTGGTGGACGACCCCTACGACTGGGGCCGGATCGCCGCGACGAACGCGTTGTCCGACGTCTACGCGATGGGCGGCCGCCCGGTGGTCGCGGTGAACCTGCTCGGCTGGCCACGCGACACACTCCCGTTCGACCTGGCTGCGGACGTCCTGCGGGGTGGTCTGGATGTGTGCGACGCGGCCGGATGCCATCTCGCCGGCGGGCACAGCGTCGACGACCCGGAACCCAAGTACGGCTTGGCGGTCACCGGTGTTGCCGCACCCGGCCACCTGATGCGCAACAACGCCGGTATGCCCGGAATGCCCTTGTCGCTGACCAAACCCCTGGGCATCGGCGTGCTGAACTCCCGCCACAAAGCCACGGGCGAGCGGTTCGGGGCCGCGATCGACGCGATGACCACCCTCAACGCGCTGGCCGCCGAGACCGCGGTCAACGCGGGGATCCGTTGCGCGACCGACGTGACCGGGTTCGGGCTGCTCGGCCATCTGTACAAGCTCGCCCGCGCCAGCGGAGTCACGGCTGTCATCGACGCCAAAGCCGTGCCGTACCTGGAAGGCGCGCGGGAGGCGTTACGCGACGGGTACGTCAGCGGTGGTACCAAACGCAACCTCGACTGGGTCCGCCCGCACACCGACCTGACTGGGGTCGACGAGGAAGAAGCGCTGCTGCTGGCCGATGCGCAGACGTCGGGCGGCCTGTTGCTGGCGGGTGAGATTCCGGGCGCGCCGGTGATCGGTGAGCTGGTTCCGCGCGGCGAACACGTCATCGTCGTGCGTTGACGCGATCGCGTTGCGGGACAACGGTGTATTTGGGATCTTTCGCGGACGCCATGCCCGCGTGGAAAACGCCCCACCGCAGCAACATGGATGCGCCGAGGAGAGCCGCGCCGGACAGTCGCGTGAGGACGGTGCTGCGCCGCCCGAGCAGCGCGCCCGCCATCCCGGCCACGGAAAGCACTTCGGCCGCCTTGATGTACTTGCTCTCATGGTATGGGTCGGCGACCATTCCCATGCTGTCCGTCATCCTCTTGAACGCCACCAGCTCCAGCGACGAGCCAAGGACGGCGAGCTTGCGGGCGGGCGCGTTCTCGGTGACGGGAGCGGCAAGCAGGCCCATGCCACCGGCGGCCTCGGCTGCAGACCCGACGAAAACGTAAGGCAGCTGGCGGAAGCCGTCGTGCCAGGCGGGAACGGCTGTATCGCTGATCAGAGCGGCGGTGTAGGAGGCCACTGCCGGGCCCAACACGGCGGCCCCGGCAGTGGCGAGCGCACCAAGACGAGGAAGCTTGCCGGTCACCGCGGACGCCGCGGCGGCGCCGGCGAGCGGCCCATAGCCGGTCAAGATCCAGGATCCGATGTTCATCGGCGAGCTGGGCTTGAACACCCGCAGCATGTTCAGGAACCGCTTGGGGCGGCCGAGATCGCGCACCAGGAACACCAGGGACAGCCCGATCCCGCCCGCGGCGGCCGTTTTCGCGACCGTGGCCAGCCCCGGGCGACCGGTGGCCTGCGCTCCGGCCGCGAGCAGCGACGAGGCTCCGGCGAGGCCGCCGAGGAACAGATACCCGGGAATGTCCGGGCTGTGCCAGACCGGTCCGTTCAGAATCGGTTTGCCGTAGTACGAAACGAAGTCCGTGTCCGGTACGACCGGCTGCTCGCCCCGGCGCCGTCCCATCACTTCCCCCTCGACGCCAGGAACGCTACGACAGCCCCCGTCGCCAGCGTGGCCGCCGCTTTGGCCACGTGCCGCCACATCTCCGGCAGATCCCGCGTCGTCACCACCGGATCCGGTGGCAGGCCATACACCTCGGGCTCGTCCAGCAACAGGAAGAACGCCCCATCGCCGCCCACGCCGTCGTCCGGTGAGGCGCCGTACAGCCGCGCACTGTCCATACCGGACTCGTTCAACGTCGATACCCGTTGCTGCGCGCGTTCTCTCAGTTCGTCGAGGGGACCGAACTGGATGGAGTCGGTCGGGCAGGCCTTGGCGCACGCGGGTTCCATACCGGAGCCGAGCCGGTCGTAACACATCGTGCACTTCCACGCCCGGCCGTCGTCCTTGCGCTGGTCGATCACCCCGTACGGACAGGCCGAAATGCAGTAACCGCAGCCGTTGCAGATGTCCTCCTGGACCACGACCGTGCCGAACTCGGTGCGGAACAACGAACCCGTCGGGCACACGTCCAGACAAGCCGCGTGCGTGCAGTGTTTGCACACATCCGAGGCCATCAGCCACCGCATGTCACCGGTCTCCGCGTCCGCCAGAACATCGCGCTGTTCGATGAAGGCCACGTGCCGCCAGGTGTTCGCGCCCAGCCCGACGGTGTTGTCGTAGGACATCCCGGTCAGCTCGAAGCCGTTGTCGGGGATGGCGTTCCATTCCTTGCACGCGACCTCACAGGCCTTGCACCCGATGCAGACCGAAGTGTCGGTGAAGAACCCCATGCGGGGCTGGGGGTCCTCGTAGTCGTGTCCGAAGGCCGGGCCGCTGATCGCCGTCATCTCACGCCTCCTGCCCGGTGTCGTCGGTGATCCCGGCCCGCCGCTGGTAGTCGCGGACCAGGTCGAGCAATGCGGGCCCGCGCGGGCGGCGGCCGGGCCGGATGTCGCAGCTGAGCGCCTTGGACTCCTGGATGTGCGTGTTCGGGTCCAGCACGAACGCCAGCAGCTCGTTGCCCGCGTCGCCGGTGACCAGGCCGTTCGGGCCCCAGTGGTACGGCACGCCGACCTGGTGCAACGTCCGTCCCTGCACCTTCAGCGGTGCGATCCGGTCGGTCACCAGCACTCGCGCCTCGATCGCGCCGCGCGCGGTCACGATCGTCGCCCAGTCTCGGTGTTCCAGCCCGCGTTCGCCGGCCAGTGCGGGCGAGACCTCGCAGAACATCTCGGGCTGGAGCCCGGCCAGATACGGCAGCCACCGCGACATCCCGCCCGCGGTGTGGTGCTCGGTGAGGCGGTACGTGGTCAGCACGTATGGGAAGATCTCGCTGCCGGTCGGGCTGAACCTGTTCTCCCGGTGCCGGACCACCTGCCGGACCGGGTTGCTTTGCTGGCCGTACAAGAGGTTCTCGAACGGCGACTCCTGCGGCTCGTAGTGGGTGGGCAGCGGGCCGTCGGTCAGGCCCGCGGGCGCGTACAGCCAGGCCTTGCCGTCCCCTTGCATGATGAACGCGTCCTTGCCGGACAAGGCATCCGGGCCTTTCGCGTCCGGGCCGGGCTCGAAGTCCGGCGGTTTGGTCTTCTTGAAGTCCGGGACGTCATGCCCGGTCCACTCGCCTTTCCCCGCGTCCCACCAGACATAGGCCTTGCGGTCGCTCCACGGTTTGCCGTCCGGGTCGGCGGAGGCGCGGTTGTAGAGGATGCGGCGGTTCGCCGGCCACGCCCAGCCCCAGTCCGGCGCCACCCAGGACTGGTCCTTGCCGGGCTTGCGGTTGGCGGCCTGGTTGACCCCGTCGGTGTAGACGCCGCAGTAGATCCAACAGCCGCACGCGGTCGAACCGTCCGCTTCGAGCTGCTCGTAGCTGCTCAACGGCTCACCGCCGGCGTTCCAGCCGTTGATCTCGGCCAGAACCGCTTCGGCGTCGGGTTCCTGCCGTTCGCCCTTGGTCGGGTAGTCCCAGGTGAGTTCGAGGATCGGGCGGTCGCGCTCGAGGTTGTCCGACCGCGCGGCCAGCTTCTCGCGGATGCGTTTGCCCAGGTGGTACATGAACCACAGGTCGCTGCGCGCGTCGCCGGCCGGTTCGACGGCCTGGTGGCGCCACTGCAGGAGCCGCTGGGTGTTGGTGAAGCTGCCTTCCTTCTCGGTGTGCGCGGCCGCGGGCAGGAAGAACACCTCGGTGCCGATGTCCTCGGTGCGCAGCTCGCCGGTCTCGATCTCGGGCCCGTCCTGCCACCAGGTCGCGCTCTCGATCAGCGAGAAGTCCCGCACCACCAACCAGTCCAGGGTGGCCATGCCCAGGCGCTGCATCTTGGTGTTCGACGTGCCGACCGCCGGGTTCTCGCCGAGCAGGAAGTACCCCTTGCAGTTACCCGCCAACTGCTCCAGCACGGTCTCGTACGTGCTGTGGCTGCCGGTGAGCCGGGGCAGGTAGCCGAAGCAGAAGTCGTTCTCCGCCGTCGCGTAGTCGCCCCACCATGCCTTCAACAGACTCACCAGGTAGGACCGCATGTTGGCCCAGTAGCCCTTCTCGGTGGAGTCGGCCTCGATGAAGGTGTCCAGATCCTCGTTGGAGTGGGCGTGGGGCATCGGGATGTAGCCGGGCAGGATGTTGAACAGCGTGGGAATGTCCGTCGAACCCTGGATGGAGGCGTGGCCCCGCAAGGCGAGGATGCCGCCACCGGGCCGGCCGATGTTGCCCAGCAACGACTGCAGGATCGAAGCGGTGCGAATGTATTGCACGCCAACGGTGTGCTGGGTCCAGCCGACGGCGTAGGCGAAAGCACTGGTGCGGTCGCGGCCGGAGTTCGCCGTCAGCAGTTCACACACCTGCAGGAACTTCTCTTGCGGCACACCGCAGATCTGTTCGACCATCTCGGGCGTGTAGCGGGCATAGTGGCGTTTGAGGATCTGGTACACGCACCGGGGATGCTGGAGCGTCGCGTCGGTCCGGATGTCACCGCTGACTTCCGCACCACCGGAACCGTGCGCCTCGCCCCGGCCCGCCTCACGCACGCCCTGCGTCCGTTCGGTCCACTGGGCGTCCGGGTCACCGGCCATCGCCTGCACGTCCCGGCCCTCGTACTGCCAGGACTGCATGTCGTACGTGTGGGTCCTGCGGTCCAGGCCGGAGAACACACCGTCCAGGTCCTCGGTGTCGGCGAACTCCTCGGACACGATCATCGCCGCGTTCGTGTACGCCAGCACGTACTCGCGGAACTCCTTGCCGTGCTCCAGGACGTGGTTGATGATCCCGCCGAGGAACGCGATGTCCGAACCGGCCCGCAGCGGCACATGCAGGTCCGCCATGGCACTTGTCCGGGTGAACCGCGGGTCGACGTGGATCACCTTGGCGCCCCTGGCCTTGGCCTCCATCACCCACTGGAACCCGACCGGGTGGCATTCGGCCATGTTCGAGCCCTGGATGACTATGCAGTCGGAGTTCGCCAGGTCCTGCTGGAAGGTCGTCGCGCCGCCGCGACCGAAGGAGGTCCCCAGACCGGGAACCGTGGAGGAGTGTCAAACACGGGCCTGGTTCTCGATCTGGATCGCGCCCAGGGCCGTGAACAGCTTCTTGATCAGGTAGTTCTCTTCGTTGTCCAGGGTGGCGCCGCCGAGGC
>CBIMJO010000212.1:0-10007 GCA_966244135.1 uncultured Actinocrispum sp.
AGGGACGTCGAGGACGTGGCGGACACTCCCCCGGGCTGACCGGACGTACTGTTCCCGCACCCGCCGACCAGCGCGGCGAGCAGCGCAGCGCCCCCGGCGAGTACTGCCACGGTTCGCACCATCTCAGACCGCCTCCCGAACGGCGAGCCATGGCGACTCGCTCACCCATTACATACCCACGCGCGGTGAAGAATCACGCGAGAAGCAAAATCACGCCACCAGTGCGCAAGGCCGCAACCGCCAGCATCGCGATCGCCGCGGACAGCGGTCAGGTGATCGAGGCGGGCTTGCGTCTGTACACAATGTACGGTCGCCAGAGGTAGCCGATCGGGACCGACCAGACGTGCACGAGCCGGGTGAACGGCCAGATCGCGAGCAACACCCACGCGGTCAGCGCATGCAACTGGTAGACCAGGGGTGCGCCGGTCATGAGCGCCGATTCGGGCTGGAAGTAGAAGATGCCGCGGAACCACACCGCCACTGTCTCGCGGTAGTCATAGCCCGCGCCGAACAGGTTGACCCCCACGGTTTCCGCCATTCCCAGGGCGACGACGATGACGAACACCAGGTACATCACCTTGTCCATCCGGGTGGTGGTCCGCCGGACGCGGCCGTTGACCACCCTGCGGGCGATCAGCAGAGCCAGTCCGACGACGACCATCACGCCGGCGATCGTGCCCGCGCCGACGGCGATCAGGTGGTAGATGTGTTCGGACACCCCGACCGCCTCGAACCACGCAGTCGGGATCAGCAGACCCATGGCGTGCCCAGCGATGGCGAAGAACGCGCCGAAGTGGAACAGCGGTGATCCCAGCCGCAGCCACCGGTTCTCCAGTACCTGTGTGGTCCTGGTGGTCCAGCCGAACTGGTCGGTGCGCCAGCGCCAGATGTGGCCCACGACGAACACGGTGAGCGCGATGTAGGGCAGGACGATCCAGAGCGCGATGGTCATGACAGTCCCGCCTCCCCGGATTTCGATGTCTTGGTTGCGTTCGAGAAGGAGGGTTCCGTTTGGTCGCGTACTTGTGGCTGGTTTACGTCACGTTCCCCTGAGGTGCGGTTGGGAAGCACTCGGCCTGATCTCGATTCCGAGGTGGACACAAGGGGTGTCATGCCCGTTGCTCCGTTCCGGTCAGGTACTGCGGCGGCGCGAAGGGAGCCAGGCCAACGTCCTCCGCGGGCGGCCCGGCCAGCATGAGATCCACGACCGCGGCATGGTCGGCCTCGGACATCCCCGGCAACAGCCCGGCCAACGTATCCAGCACGAGCGCGTAGTGGGATCCGTTGTGGTGCAACGCCGTCCTGATCAGCTCGATGCCTTGACGATGTTGCCGCAGGGCCGCCTCGCCACGGTGTCCCTCGATCGCGGCGAACTCGCAGACCATCGGCAGGAAGTCGGGCAGCTCGTCCTCGGGCGGGACCAGCCCGGCGGCGCGGTAGCGCTGCTTGAGCGTCAGCAACGCCATCCCCCGCCGCCGGGTGTCGCCATGCAGGTAATACGTCAAGTAGAGGCTGCTTCGCCTGCGCAGGTCGAAGGTCTCGACGTAGTGCCGCGCCAGATCGGCTGGGGAAGCCGTGGTGAACCACGACACGAACTCCAGCAGGCCCGACGACTCGGGCAGATCCCGGACCGCTGCGGCGATGTCCGGCCGCAGGGACACCAATTCGTCGTCGGGGTACTGCAGCAGCACCGAGATGAGCCGGAACAGGCGGGCACGGTCCTCCATCACTGGTCTCCGATCCGCTTGATGGGGACCACGGACAACGGCAGCAGGACCTTCCCGTCACTCATCCCCGGTCCGCCGGGCACATCCAGGCTGCATCCCGTCTCGATCCCCTCGAGTGCGGCCGCGTTCTCGCGGTGAGCCGCTGGGACGACGTATCGCTCCGAGTATTTGGCGATGGCCAGCAACCGGTACATCGCCTCCATGTCCGCACTGGACATTCCGGCCGAGGCCAGGATCTCGTCGGCGACCGTGCCATCGAGGGTGCGCGCCCGCATGTAGCCGCGCATGGCCGACAACTTCATCAGCACCCCGGCCACGACCTCGGTGTCGCCCGCGGCGAACAGGCTCGCCAGGTACTCCATCGGGATGCGCAGCTGCCGGATGCCGTGGAAGACGTCGTCCGGGTCGGTGTTGTCACCGTCCATATCGGACACGGCGTCCAGAACCGGGGACAGCGGCGGGATGTACCAGACCATCGGCAGCGTCCGGTACTCCGGGTGCAGTGGAAGCGCCACGCGGTAACGGATCGCCAGGTCGTACACGGGCGAGCGGCGAGCGGCCTCGATCCAGTCCTGCGGGATGCCCGCCTCGATCGCCGCCGACACCACAGCGGGATCGTGCGGGTCGAGGAACACTCCTCGTTGCGCCTCAAGCAGATCCTGTGGGTCCGTCACGCTCGCCGCGGCGGTCACCGCGTCGGCGTCATAGAGCAGCAAACCGATGTACCGCAACCGCCCCACGCACGTCTCCGCGCACACCGTGGGCTGACCGGCCTCGATGCGCGGGAAGCAGAACGTGCACTTCTCGGCTTTGCCGGTGACGTGGTTGAGGTAGACCTTCTTGTACGGGCAGGCCGTCACGCACATCCGCCAACCGCGGCAGCGGTCCTGGTCGACCAGGACGATCCCGTCCTCCTCGCGTTTGTACATCGCCCCCGACGGGCACGCGGACACACAGGCCGGGTTCAGGCAGTGCTCGCAGATCCGGGGCAGGTGGAACATGAAGGTGCGCTCGAACTCGAACCGCACCTTGTCCGCGGCCTGCTTGGGCATCGCGGCCAGGTTCGGGTCACCACCCGCGTGCTCGGGCGCGCCGCCGAGATCGTCCTCCCAGTTCGCGCCCCAGGTGATGGCGGCGTCCTTGCCGGTCAGCGCGGACTTCGGCCGGATCACCGGGGTGTCGCGCCCGGCGGGTGCGGTGATCAGGGCGTCGTAGTCGTAGGTGATCGGCTCGTAGTAGTCGTCGAGGGTGGGCAGGTGCGGGTTGGCGAACAGGCTGTGCAGCCTGGTGATCCGGCTGCCGGAGCGCAGCTTGAGCCGGCCGCGCTTGTCCAGCACCCAGCCGCCGCGCCAGCGTTCCTGGTCCTCGTAGTGCTTCGGGTAGCCGATGCCGGGCTTGGTCTCGACGTTGTTGAACCAGACGTACTCGGTGCCCTCGCGGTTGGTCCAGGTCTGCTTGCAGGTGACCGAACAGGTGTGGCAGCCGATGCACTTGTCGAGGTTCATCACCATCGCGACCTGCGCCATGACTCGCATCAGTACGTCACCTCCTGGGAGCGCCGCCGGATCACGGTCACCTCGTCGCGCTGGTTGCCGGTCGGGCCGTAGTAGTTGAAGGCGTAGGTGAACTGGGCGTACCCGCCGATGAGGTGGCTGGGTTTGAGCAGCAGGCGGGTCAGCGAGTTGTGCATGCCGCCGCGCTTGCCGGTCAGCTCGGTGTGCGGGACGTTCACGTTGCGGTCCTTGGCGTGGTACATGAACACCGTCCCGGTGGGCATCCGGTGCGACACGATCGCCCGCGCCACCACGACTCCGTTGCGGTTGTACGCCTCGATCCAGTCATTGTCCGCGACACCGATCTTCTCGGCGTCCGATGTGGACATCCAGATGGTCGGCCCGCCGCGCGACAGCGCGAGCATGTGCGCGTTGTCCTGGTACTCGGAGTGGATGGACCACTTGGAGTGCGGGGTCAGGTAGCGGACGGTCACCTCGGCGCGGCCGTCCTCGCCGAGCTCCTGGTCGCCGAAGTGGCGGTACATGTTCAGCGGTGGCCGGTAGACCGGCAGCTGCTCGCCGAGTTCGGTCATCCAGTCGTGGTCGGCGAAGAACTGCTGGCGGCCGGTGAGGGTGTGCCACGGCTTGTCGCGTTCCACGTTGATGACGAACGCCGAGTAGCGCCGCCCGCCGGTCTCGCTGCCCGACCATTCCGGGGAGGTGATCACCGGCTGCGGGCCCTTCTTGGTGTCCTCGAAGGTGATCCGCTTACCCTCGTGTTCCTCGGCCAGGTCGGCGAGCCGGCCGCCGGTGCGTTTCTCGAGTGTGCGGAACCCTTGGCTGGCAAGCCTTCCGTTGGTGGTGGCCGACAAGGTCAGGATGGCCTCGCACATGTCCTCGGCGGTCGCCAGGGACGGCCTGCCGTCGCGGACACCGTTCTTGCCCCGCAGGTAGTCCAGTTCCGGTCCGACGTCGTAGGTGATGCCCTTGGTGGTGGTGCCGAGCTTGTCCAGCAACGGACCGATGGCACGCATCTTCTCGCCGATGGCGGCGTAGTCCCGTTCGATGACAACGAGTTTCGGCATCGTGCGGCCGGGTACCGGCTCGCACTCGCCCAGCTTCCAGTCCAGCACGCGGCCGCCCGGCTGGGCCAGTTCGTCCGGTGTGTCGTGGGTGAGCGGGACGGCCAGCACGTCGGTGCGGGTGCCCAGATGGTCCTTGGCCAGATCGGCGAACTTGTCCGCGAGGGTCAGGAATGCGTCGTAGTCGGTGCGGGCCTGCCAGGGCGGGGCGATCGCCGGGTTGAACGCGTGCACGAACGGGTGCATGTCCGTCGAGGACAGGTCGTGCTTCTCGTACCAGGTCGCCGCCGGGAGCACGACGTCGGCGAACAACGCGGTCGAGGTCATCCGGAAGTCGATGGTGGTCAACAGGTCCAGCTTGCCCTCGGGGGCATCCTCGTGCCAGGTCACGTCTTGCGGCCGCACCTGCTCCGGCGACTCGTCGCTGCGCACCGCCGCGTCCGTACCCAGCAGGTGCCGCAGGAAGTACTCGTTGCCCTTGCCGGACGAGCCGAGCAGGTTGGCGCGCCACACAGTCAATGCGCGCGGGAAGTTGGCGGGGTTGTCCGGATCCTCCGCGGCGAACCGGAGATCACCGCTCTTCAGTTGGGAGACAACATACTCGGCCACGCTCATACCAGCGGCTTCGGCAGCATCGCTGAACGTCAAGGGGTTACGGTCGAACGTGGGATGCGACGGCAGCCAGCCGAGCCGCGCGGCCTTCGCGTTACAGTCGGCGAACGACTTCCCGGCCAGGCCGCCACGGCCCAGCGGGCTGGTCAGCTCATCGGCGCGGAAGCCTTCGTAGCGCCACTGATCCGTGGCCAGGTACCAGAACGCGGTCCCGGCCATGTGCCGGGTCGGCCGCTGCCAGTCGAACGCGAACGCCAGATGCTGCATTCCGGTGATCGGCCGGGCCTTCTCCTGACCGACATAGTGGGCCCAGCCGCCGCCGTTGCGTCCTTGGCAGCCGGTGAGCAGCACAAGCGACAGGAAGGAGCGGTAGATCGTGTCGGAGTGGAACCAGTGGTTGGTGCCGGCTCCCATCGCGATCATCGACCGGCCGTGCGATCGTTCGGCGTTGCGGGCGAACTCCCGCGCGATCCGGATCGTGGTCGCGGCCGGGACTGAGGTGATCTCCTCGGCCCAGGCAGGAGTGTACGGCTGCAAGGTGTCCGAATAGGACTCGGCCCAGTCGCCGGGCAGCTCCGGGCGGCGCACTCCATACTGTGCCATCAGCAGGTCGAACACCGTGGTGACCAGGCGCCCGCCGAGATACATGGCGGGCACACCGCGGCGCATTGTCGTCCCGCCTTCGCTGTCGCCCGTGTCGAACCGCGGCAGGTCCACCGGCACGTGCTCGTCGGCCCAGTGGTACAACGACAACGCGGGAACCGCGTCGCCGAGATCGAGGTTCCACTTGCCTTTGCCCGCCTCCGACCACCGGAACCCAAGCGACCCGTTGGGAACGACCGGCCGGCCCGTGGTGTCGTCGAACAGAACGGTCTTGAACTTCGCGTCGTCGTCGCTCTCCCCGAGATCCGCCGCGGTGAAGAACTTGCCTGCCTGATAGGCATTCCCGCGTTCATCGAGGGTCACCAGGAACGGCAGATCGGTGTACTTGCGGACGTATTCGGTGAAGTACGGGGTTTCGCGGTCGCGGAAGAACTCGGTCAGGATCACGTGTCCCATCGCCATCGCGAGCGCGCCGTCCGTGCCCGGGTGCGGCGCCAGCCAGTCGTCGGCGTGCTTGACGTTGTCGGCGTAGTCCGGGCTCACCGCGACGACCTTCGTACCACGGTAACGGGCCTCGGTGACGAAATGCGCGTCCGGCGTACGGGTGACCGGGATGTTCGAGCCCCACATGATCAGGTAGCTGGAGTTCCACCAGTCCGCGGCCTCGGGTACGTCGGTCTGGTCGCCCCACACCTGCGGGGAGGCGATCGGCAGGTCGGCATACCAGTCGTAGAACGACAACAGCGTTCCGCCGATCAGCGAGTGGTAGCGGGTACCGGCCGCGAACGACGCCATGGACATCGCCGGAATCGGCGAGAAACCGACCACCCGGTCCGGGCCATACGCCTTGGTCGTGTGCACGTGGGCGGCGGCCACGATCTCGGCCGCCTCGTCCCAGCTCGCCCGCACGAACCCGCCCTTGCCCCGGGCGCGCTTGTACCTCCGTGCCTGCTCTGGATCACCGGTGATCTCGGCCCAGGCCTTCACCGGGTCCCCGAGCCGCTGCTTGGCCTCCCGCCACATCTCCAGCAGCACGCCGCGCACGTACGGGTAGCGCACGCGAGAGGGCGAGTAGGTGTACCAGGAGAACGACGCCCCTCGCGGGCACCCGCGCGGCTCGTACTCCGGCGAGTCCGGGCCGACCGAGGGGTAGTCGGTAGCCTGGTGTTCCCAGGTGATCAGGCCGTCCTTCACGAACACCTGCCAGGAACAGGACCCGGTGCAGTTGACCCCGTGAGTCGACCGGACGACTTTGTCGTGTGCCCACCGGTCCCGGTAGAACCGGTCCCACTCCGCCGGATCGATCTGGTGCAGGGTGCGGCCGTCGGCGGACACCTCAGTGGCGCGGCTGAGCATCCGCCGGGCGGACTTCAGTGGATCAGGCATGCGATCCACCTCAGCCGAGCCGGGTGGTGCCGAAATAGGGTCCAATGGCCCTGCCCGATACCGGCATTGGGCAGGAAACGGCAGGTCTCCCGGCTCCTGTCGGCCTCGTTCCCGGCGTCGGACGATCACTGGGCACACGACACCGGGGAGAAACGCGATGACGACCGACACCAAGGCACGGGCCTGGTTCATGGCGGGCTTGGCCACGCTGGGGTTCGCGCTGAACTTCTGGGCGTGGGCGCTGCTGAGCCCTCTCGGGCCGCGGCTGAAGGACTACCTTGGGCTGAGCGCGTTCCAGCAGGCCCTCGTCGTGGCGGTACCCGTCGTCGTGGGCGCGCTCGGCCGGATCCCGGTCGGGGCGCTGACCGACCGGTTCGGCGGGCGGGTGATGTTCCCGCTGGTGTCCGCGGTGACCATCGCGCCCGTGCTGTTCCTGGGGCTCGGTGGCCAGAACTCGCTCACCGCGTTGATCATCGGCGGGTTCTTCCTCGGCATCGGCGGGACCGCGTTCGCGGTCGGCGTGCCGTTCGTCAGTGCCTGGTTCCCACCACAGCGGCGCGGTCTGGCCATCGGCGTGTTCGGCGCGGGCATGGGCGGCACCGCCATCAGCGCACTGACCACAGTGGACCTCACCACGTCAGTTGGCACTGCGGCGCCATTCGTGCTCACCGCCATTTTCCTTGCGCTGTATGCCGTTCTCGCCGCGGTCGTGCTGCGCGACGCTCCCGGCCGTGTGGCGCCCACCGAACCGTTCGGCCGTCGCCTCGCCGACACGTTCCGGCTGAGCATCACCTGGGAGGCGGCCGCCCTCTACGCCGTCGCGTTCGGCGGCTACGTCGCCTTCTCCGTCTACCTGCCCGCATATCTGCGCACGGCCTACCATCTGAGCACCGCCGACGCGTCGAACCGCATGGCCGGCTTCGTGCTGCTGGCCGTGATCATGCGGCCGCTGGGCGGCTGGCTGTCCGACCGGTTCGGCCCCGTCCGGATCCTGGCCGCATGTATGAGCCTCATCGCCCTGGGCGCGTTGGCACAGAGCTTCACCTTGTCACTCATGCCTTTGGGCACGGTCGCGTTCCTCACCATGGCCGCCGCGCTCGGCGCGGGGAGCGGCGCCACCTTCGCCCTGGTGGCGCTCCTCGCCCCGGCCAACAAGGTCGGCGCCGTCACCGGTGTCGTCGGTGCCGCGGGCGGGTTGGGCGGTTTCGTGCCACCACTGGTAATGGGTGCCGTGTACGGGCAGTTCGGCAGCTACGCCATCGGCTTGGCCGCGTTGGCACTCGTCGCCGCGGCAGCCCTCACCTTCACCGCTACCACCGTGCGGCGGGCCGCCTTGGCCCGGAGCATCTGATGGCGGCCACGATCCTGGTGGGCGTGGACGGGTCGGAGCCGAGCATCGCCGCCCTGAAGTGGGCGGTCGACGAAGCTGCACACCGGCGGTGCACCGTGCGAGCGGTCAGTGTCCACATGGCACAAGGGCACCTGGTCCTCACCAACAACCGGACTCGGTGCATCGCCACTGTCACAACGCAATCAGTCCATGCCGAATACACCCTCAAGCTTGCTCACATCGTCGACAGCCTCGGCACCGACGTGACCATCGAGCAAACGGTGCTGGTGGGCAGGTCAGAGGACGTCCTGACCCAGCTGAGCCACGACGCCGCGCTTCTGGTCCTGGGTGCGCACGGCGACACCCGCCTGCGGACCGGCCTCACCCTCGGCGCGACAACCCAGCACTGCATCAACCACGCCGCATGCCCCATCGTCATCATCCCCGCAGCCCAGGCAACCGCCTCGGAATTCACAGACTAGAGTCGAAAGTACCGCCGCGCGCGCCCTGCACGGCACTGCACAAGACCGACGTATCGCAGTTCCCTTGTCGTACCTGTATTCGGGCGAGGAGGGACCATGAGAATCATTGCGGCGGGACTGATCCTGATCGGGGCGGCGGTATTCCCGGTGGGCAACGCGTCAGCCTCTTCCCAGGACTGCTACTTCCGGGCGCTTTTCACCTGTGTCGACCCGTATGTGACGGCGGAACCGGCGAAAGTCGCTCCGGGCGGCAAGGTGGCCATCACCTCCCTGGTTCGTTGCGACTGGCCGGATGTTCCTCGGGTGACGTCGCGCGCCTTCACCGCTCCGGTCATCCTCTCCGTAAAACCGAACCAACGGTACTTCAACGTATACGTGGGTACCGCCACGGTGTCGTCGAAGGCGAAGGCCGGTGTGACACCCATAACGGCGACCTGCTCCGGCAAGTACTCGGTGACCGGAACCCTGCAGGTGCTCCCGGCCCGGCAGGTGCCGAGCAAGCCGAAGAGCCCGGGGCAGGTGGCGCCGAAGCCGAAGGGCGCGGTGCAGACCGGCGGTGGCGGGACGGCCGAGCGATGAGATCGCTGCTCGCCGGACTGGTGGCCGTGGCGGTACTCGCCTCGGGGTGCGGTTCACCGGAAGTCACCCCGCCGTCTGTGTCATCTCCGGCGCCGCCCACCTCTGCCCCGGAATCGACGCCTGCCGAGTCCACCGCGCCGGTGCGGTCCGTGCCGGTGTCTGTGCGCATTCCGCGGATCGGTGCCGGTTCCAGCTTGATTCCGTTGGGGCTCAACGCCGATCAGACCATTCAGGTACCGCCGGTCAGCACGCCGATGCAGGCTGGGTGGTACGTCAACAGCCCGGCACCGGGCGAGACCGGTCCCGCGGTCATTCTCGGGCACGTGGACGGCAACCGGCAGCCGGGGATCTTCTACCGGTTGCGGGAACTGAAGACCGGCGACGAGGTTCTCGTCGACCGCGAAGACGGCACCGGTGTCAGGTTCACCGTGACCAAAGTGGACCAGGTGCCCAAGGACCGGTTCCCCACCGAGGCGGTGTACGGCGACACGGACGGCCCCGAGCTTCGGCTGATCACGTGTGGCGGGGCGTTCGACCGGGCCGCGCACAACTACCTCGACAACATCATCGTCTATGCCGTTCTCCAAGCTGACGGGAAGAAGGATCCGTCATGAACAACAGCAACCCCTCGAAGTGGGCTGGTATCTGGTACTTCGTGCTCCCGATCGCGTCGGCCGGGCTGCTGGCCTGGGTGCCGTTCGTGCACGCGGCGG